>JANYCH010000160.1 GCA_025360395.1 Cytophagales bacterium
GTAGGTCAGTGGTTCGAATCCACTTGGGATCACAAAATAAAATCACTTACCGTTAGGTGAGTGATTTTTGTTTTATAGAGAGTTCTTATCTGCGTTATGTAAAGGCACTTTTACACAAGTCCGCCTGAATATTCATTTAAAGCTTATATTTTTCCAATAAATCATATCGATTTACACTTGCCTTTTTTTGATTTATTTGGAATATGGCATTATTTTTTCAACTAGGGGCATAAAAAAACTACTGTTATGGATGATAAAACCAAAAAAGGCCCAAAGGATGCAAGCCGCATAGATATTAACGAGGATTATGAAGTCCAGTATTGGAAAGAGCGTTTTGAAGTTTCAAAAGAAGAACTTGAAAGAGCTGTAAAAAAAGCAGGAGTTTTAGTAAAGGATGTCGAAAAAGAACTAAAAAAGTAGAATTTCAAACACCAATTAAAAAAGCCCCGCTTTTGCGGGGCAAGTTGACAGGATAATATGGTTTAGGTTTGTGTTGCCTGAAAGTAGTTTGATATACCATTACATTATCTGGTAACAAGGATACTGCCTTCTTCTAATGTTCCATCAGCATATTCTATATTAAAAAAATACAAGCCCATTCCAAGGCTTGAACCGTTATTACTTTCACCTTTCCAATCAGAAGGATGGAAACCTGCTACAGGTATCTGAAAAAACAACTTCCCTGCCTTGTCTAATATTTTAAAAAGCTTTGGCTCTTTTTGTTGATTATATGGGATTGTCCATGATTGATCGTAATCCGGATTAAAAACGTATTCTTTATTCTTTTCAGTGTTAGCTGCCGGATAAACCTCCTCTTTCTCAGTATTGTTTAAAGGAGTGTTGTCTGATACAGTAACGGCGCTTTTGGTTTCTTTTAGGTCCACCGGTTTTTTAATTACTTCAATTTGGTCTTCTGAAATTTTGGTCACCTGATGCGTTGGTTCAATCAATCCTTGCTGTACGTGGCTATTTGTTATCTCTTGTTTGTTTTCAATAAACGCCTGTTGTTCTTTTTGTTTAACTATAGAAACGGCCCTGTTTGGTTCGGAAAGGATTTTTTCTGGAGCTTGTATAATGGTTTGAGGCTTATTTACCACCGCCCTTTTCTCTTGTATTGGGGTAGTATTTGTTGCCGTTTTTAATGGAGATTTTTCCAGGTAAAATATGGAATAAAGAGCTCCGCCAGCCAGCAACACTGCCGAACCTGCAGACAAAAAGATTCGCCATTTTGTGTTGGATGGCCCTTTTAAATCTTTTTTCATTTGTGCTCTTAGTTTGATTGCCTCATAGGCAACCACCATCTGGTCTACAATGAGCGAAGCCTCTAGCTTTTTCTGAAGTTGTGCATCTGCTTCAATCTGCCTTTGAAAGGCAGCATTATCATCAGGATCCATTTCCCCCCTTGTATAAAGTCCGATCTTTTCTAAAATTTCTATATCTAAACTCATCATTTAAAGAGGTTTATCAGGTCATGATTATTTTCTACCATCTCTACTAACTTTTGCTTACACCTGTAGTGTGTGCTTTTTGCAACTGTTTCTCCGGAAAACCCCATTATGGAAGCAATTTCTTTCATGCTCAGGTTGTCATATATATAATATTTAAGAAGCTCCTTACATTTTAAACCTGCCTTGTCCATCAGTTTATCTATTACGGTTTGCTTTTCTTCTGTAATGATGATGGCCAGATGACTCTCTTCAAGCATAGTATGTTGTATTTTAGAAATGTCAAACTGCTTGTTCCGTTTTTTTATCCTGTTGATCCAAAGGTTACGTGAAACAAAATATAAAAAAGAACCTACTTCTTTTTCCTCATTATATTTTCCAAGCTTAATTGTAGTGAACAAAGAAATTACAGCATCCTGGAATATGTCTTTGGCCTCATCTTCATCACCATTATTCTGAGATATAAACCTGATAATGTGAGGAAGAGTGGTTTCATAAAGATAATTTAAAGCAATGCTATTGTGTCCATTTTTGATAGCATCAATTATCTCCTGATTCTTGTTCTTTGCCAACATAGCCATATACAAACGTACGGGCAAAAAGGTAAACTGTTACCTTCTTTTAAAATAAGAGCTTCATTTAGATTACAAATTATCTGTTAAGGTAATACCGCACGTTTATTTCGTACTGACTTGCCGGCGGGTTTTGATCCTGACTTGGAACCTGGTATGCAAAAGAAAAATCTATAAGGTTATCTCCGGCAATTTTTATTTTATTAATGTCTGCTGCCAGGCCCCAACCCTTATTTACGTTATAAAAACACGTTAATCCTACTGCTCTTGAAAAAACTAATCCGAAGTGAACAAGAGTAGAATAACTATTCCCCCAGGTAAGGTTCAAACGCCCGCCTCCTTTAAGATAGGTATTCTGGCCGATCAAAAGTTCTTTTTCAGCATACAGTGTATTGTATCTGTAGAGAATAAATTCGTACCTGATTGGTTTCAGATGGGGGTTGTTCAAATCATTAAAGGCCAGGCCAGCCCTGAAAGAGGGTGAATAAATTGCAACGGCAATATTGCCAGACCAAGCTATGTCCGATCCACTGGCGCCAGATCCCGAGGCGTTAAATTTGTAATTAACTATATGCAAAGCAGCACCACCAGACAAGGTAAAATCTTGACTTAAAGGAATATGTAAGGCATATCGACCAATAATCCTTATTTTATTGAAAAAATCTCCTTCTCTGTCGCTAAAGAAACCTAAGCCTAAAATATGTTTGCTATTCCTCTGATCTTCAGAGCCGGCCTTTTTTATATTTACATTAATATCGGCATACTGTGAACGAATGATAGATAGTTTACCTGTATATGTTTTGAAAATGAGGTTACTTTGCAAAGGATTATCAATACATGCCAAGGCAGGAACGTATACATGTATATTTCGGGTTGAATAAATAAACGCATCAGAAAAATTGTCCTGGCCCCATCCAGGATTCCAAACGGAAATAAAAAATAAAATAAAAACAGGGTGACGGCGCATATTTAAAATCAAACGAAATTACTCTTTTTAGTCAATGGATTTGAGACAACAATAAAACATGTTTACTTTTTATGTTGACGGTTTGTATAGAGATTGAGTTCAAAAGTATTTCAAGCCTTAATTGGAATTTCTTCTTGAATAGATATTATTCAATTAAAATGAAACCATACTTATTTATACTTTTAATTATTTCTGCTCTCGGATCTATGGGCCAAACAGGGCCGGCAGGAGTTGGCATGAATACCGGAAGTTCTGCATTAAAGTTGTGGCTGGATGCTGACTATGGTGTTTATACAGATACAAATCTTACAACAATTGCCAAGATTGGGGATAGAGTTAAGTGCTGGAAAGACCTTAGTGGGAACAAAAATGATGTGTTTGCCGATTCTGATAGTACTAAGCCTACTTTAAATGGCAATTCACCATTAAACAAGTCTAATGCCATAAGGTTTTCAAGAAATGAAAACAGCCAGAACAAAAGGAATTCTCTTTCATCAAAATCATTTTCCAAAACAAGTGATATCACCATTTATTGTGTTTTTCATGCCTTGACAAAATCAGAAGGGAATAATATAACTCCTTTCAAGTCTACTACCTATGTGCCTAATATGTGGTATGCCGGCTCCGGACTTGTAGATGGTGGCGCAAATGGCCTTGTGAATGACATAAGCATGGCTTTTTGTGATACCAGCATTGCTGCTGGCGGAGGAGATTCTACAACAAAAACAGATTACTGTGTCAAAACGCCAGCCTCTCTTAACAAAACTTATTTTGCCACGCTTCAAAAAGAGGCTTGGAACGGAAAATTAAGCATAGCTCAAAATGGGGGAATTCCTGCAGAATATGATGCCGGCGCCCAACCTATTAATAATTCAACAAAATATTATATTGGTTCCAACTCTAATTTAACATCTGCAAATGTTAGTCAGTTTTTTGATGGATATATTGCCAATGTGTTGGCTTATAACCGCTTGCTTAATACTGCCGAAAAAGTAATACTGGAAAATTATCTTTCGGCCAAATATAACACTACCCTTTTAAGTAACGATTTTTTCAAGTTTGATGATGCAGAAGCCGGAAATTTTGATCACGAACTTATTGGGATCGGGAAAGCTTTAGACGGCTCAGTACAACAAGTCGCTAAAGGAGAAGGAATATTAGAAATAAGTAGTCGTAACGATTTTGACAAAGGTTCTTATGTTTTTATAGCTCACGACGGCAAACCTCTCAATTTCTTGGCTTCAGATAAACCTTATGGTGTCAAATCAAAATTAGAACGTCAATGGGTATGCTCTATAGTAGGCAATACACTAAAAACAGATTTGCTGATAGATCCTTCTTTATTCCCTAATATCGCCAAAGAAGACCTTGTTTTGCTTATAGACACTGACAATAATGGGAAGTTTTCAGATGAAAAACTTGGTGAAGGGATGATCCCTGTTAGTGAATTATCGAATCATGGACGTTTTGCATTTCATGGGGTTCAGTTAAACCATGGTCACAAATTCACTTTTGCAATACTGGAAAAGCCCTGTCTAAGTGGATGTGAAACATATTTTACACCAGACGGGGATGGTTTGTCTGATCTGTACTACCTTGAACAATCCGGAAAAACGACTATTTACGACAGGTCTGGTAAGCTTATAAAGTCAATAGCTACTCCTGCATATTGGGATGGTACCAGCGAAAAGGGTGAAGTTGTAGCTCCTGGAATTTATTTTTTAATTACGAACGACGATACTCAGAGGACGGTGACTTTGATAAGGTAACCAATATCCATTATAACCTACCTTATCCAAAAAGCTTCTGATAGTTTGGGCAGGGACCACAAATTAAGAATATTAAATAAATTATTCCATCATGGTTATTATTCAGAAATATTTCAAATGGAAAGGTCTAGGGATCAATGATTAAGCTTTACCCTTGGGTCTACTACTGCATATAAAATATCCACAAGGATATTGATAACAATAAAAACGAGTGCGATAAAAAGGGTACAACCCATTACCACAGGGAAATCCAGGTTTTCTACTGCTTTAATGCTGATAAGTCCCAGGCCCTTCCAGTTAAAAATTAACTCAACAAAAAATGCTCCAGCCATAAGTGATGCAAGCCAGCCTGAAACTGCTGTAATCACAGGGTTTAGGGCATTTTTCAATGCGTGCTTGAAGATGATAGTTCTGGTAGATAATCCTTTTGCTTTGGCAGTCCTTATATAATCCTGCGAAAGTACATCGAGCATTGAGCTTCTTGTAAGTTGCACAATGATTGATAGTGGTCTTATACCAAGCGTAAAGGCGGGAAGTATAATGTTTTTTATTTCCAGTTGTCTTCCTTCCATCGGATGCGTCACCCAGAGTTGTCCAGTCAGGTTTAAACCGGTATAATCTGCCCAATAGAAACCAAATAATACAGCCATAAGTATTGCCACAACAAACGATGGGGCAGAAATGCCTAGAATCGAGGTTGTAACGAGAAAGTGGTCGGTAAAACTGTTCTGCTTCAAAGCGGCGATTACCCCAAAAGTGATGCCCAATACTGTAGCAAAGATCATAGCTGTTAAAGCAAGCCAGAAAGTACCTGACATATGTTCATACAAAATGCTGGATACCAGTTTATGGTTCTGAAACGACCGTCGCAGGTAGGGTACCTTTATTACCAAAACAGATTCCCCCAAGGTTACCAGTTTCTGATATTCATATTTAGACTCGTTTTCTAAAGTGTTTTGATGGATTGAAATTGGTAAGACATCATTCAGATAAAGAAGGAACTGATCACCAAGTGATTTGTCCAATCCAAGGTCTTTGGCTATGGCTTCCCTGGTAGATACATCGGACCTTTGTCCAGCCATCATGGCCACAGGATCGCCTGGGAGTGCATGAAAAATAAAAAACACCACTATCAAAACCCCTAATATCACCAAGGATCCATAAAGCAGCCTTTGTATAATGTAGCTAAACATCGTTTTTCAAACTCAAATATACATTTTGATACAAAGAATAAGCATTCTCTGTTTATAAACCTCCCGAACCTTCGCCAAAGTATTTCAAAAATAGTTTAACTCCCTGTACAAGAAATAATATAAGGAACATAAAGCCAATGCTTTTGTTGATCAGGGTAATGGTTTTACTTGTGATTTTATCCCGGATAATCCTTGTAAAAAAGGCTACAAAAATTAACAGCATTCCAGCACCTAAAGCTGTCCCAAAAACAAATGCCGTTTTTTCTTCTACTTTCTGAGGATCGAGCCAACCAAGGTTATCAGCCATTTTGGAAGAAACAAGCCAGAATGCCACCAACATTGGATTGAATAAAGCAATGAGGAAACCTTTCCAAAACGGATGAAATTGAAATGACTCGGCTTTTGATTCTTTATCAAAGTTAGTTTCTTTTTTTGTTTGAAAGAACAAAGCATATATGCCCATGACAAGAAGCACTGTAGCAGTAAAAATCTCCAGGACCAGGTTAAAAGACTTAAAAAACGAAACATATTGAACAGCCAGAACCGCAATAAAAGAATAAGGGATTTCTGGAATGCTGGCCCCTAATGCCACCCATAGCCCTGCCCGTGTGTTTTTGTTTAGGACAGTATGGAGTACAGCCAGGTTTCCAGGCCCGGGAGGTAGAGACCCTACGAAACTTAAAGCAAAAGCAAAGAGAAAAGCACCTAACACGAAGCAAATAACGTCAAAAATTGAATAAAATTATAGTAGAGCCCATTTAGCTACTGTAGGCAAATTTTATTTGGTTTTTGGTGATGTTGGGAGTTGCAATCATTCTCATCATTAGGTTGTCG
>JANYCH010000179.1 GCA_025360395.1 Cytophagales bacterium
TTTGGAGCATGCCGGCAAAAGGAACATTCAATTTACATGCTTCGCTTTTGCCGCAGTACCGCGGGGCCGCTCCAATAAACTGGGCTATTATAAACGGTGAAAAGGAAACGGGTGCTACTACCTTCTTTCTTCAGCAGGAAATTGACACAGGCGATATTATTTTACAGGAAAAGGAAGAAATTAAAGAAGAAGACAACATCGGATCTTTGTATGAAAGACTGATGCACAAAGGATCAAACCTGGTATTAAAAACCATTCAGTTAATAGATTCTGGCACTATCAGGACACAGCCCCAGGTAATGACGCCTGAAATAAAATTAGCACCCAAAATTTTCAAAGAAACCTGCAAAATTGACTGGACAAAAAGGGCTTCAGAAATACACAATCTTATAAGAGGGTTATCTCCTTATCCGGCTGCTTTTTTTCTGCTGAATGGAAAAACATGCAAAGTTTACCTGAGCCAAACAGATGAATCTATAATGGATATAGGGCCATTTATAACAGACAACAAGACCTATTTTAAGATCAGGTGTGGAAGCGGGCATCTTTCTATAAAAGAATTACAGTTAGAAGGAAAAAAGAAAATGAACATTGAGGAATTTCTGAGAGGGACTAAAATTGAGTCAGTAGAATGAAAATATTACTTATTGCAGCCATATCTGAAAACCATATCATCGGCAAAGACAATAAACTGCTCTGGAAGATTTCAGCGGACATGAAGTTATTTAAAAGCTTCACAACAGGACATCATATCATTATGGGTCGAAAAACTTTTGAATCATTTGATTTTAAGCCTTTGCCTAACAGGCCAAATATTGTAATCAGCAGAGATCCAAACTATAAGAAAGATGGTTGTACCACTTGTACTTCTTATGAGGAAGCATTAAAAATTGCTGATGAAGCTGGAGAAAAAGAGGTTTTTATAATTGGTGGTGGTGAAATTTATAAAATTGCCATTAAGAATGCTGACTGTTTATACATCTCACATGTTCATGTTACATTAAAAGGAGACACAAGTTTTCCACCCATTGATCCTTCAATCTGGACTTTAAAAGAGAAACAACAATATTTTAAAGACGAGAAAAATCAATATGATTTTGATTTTTGTGTTTATGAAAGGGATATTTAATATTGTATACTTTGTAGTGAATATGAGATTGCTGCATCCTCTTATATTTCAAGTCTTTATATTGGGAAGGCAACTGCTACCTCTTGATTTTCTTTTTAAAGTATAAGACGAGTTCTCAGCATTTTGAGCCTGAATAAAGTTAGCGTTTAGTATTGGTTTTCTGGACCGTTTAGAATTAAACATAATTTTTATATGATGAAGAAAGGAAACTACTTGTTATGCTTGTTTGCATTTCTTATGCATTTTTCTCATGCCCAGATTGATTCTTGCCGGAATACCTGGTATTATGGGGAAGGGACCGCCTATGGAGGAATCGCAGGAAGTTCCGGCGGCCATTGCGGAATTCCTGTTGAAGCTGGAGATATTTACCATGCAGCGATGAATCATATTCAGTATGCAAACAGCGATGCTTGTGGAACCTGCGTTAGAATCCTAGGTCCAAAAGGTGAAGTAACTTTAAAGATTGCAGATGAGTGTCCTGAATGTAAGTTCGGAGATATAGATATGACCACAGGTGTTTTCCCTCAGCTGGCAGAATGGAAAGAGGGAAGAATAAAAATAAAATGGCAATATGTTCCCTGTCCGAAAACTGGTGATATAACCTTGTTTTTTGATCCCAGTTCCGGACCATATTATTTTAAAGTACAGGTAAGAGATCCTTTTTATCCTGTTACAAAATTTGAATACCTCAGATCTGATGGTAATTATGATACTGTTAACAGGGTTGATTATAATTATTATGTAAAAGAGGGAGGTATAGATAACGATAAATCAAAAGCCGGCCCATATACTTTCAGACTTACGGCCTCAACGGGAGAAGTAATAGTGATAAAAGATGTTGTATTAACAACTTCAGAACCCGTTCATACAGGCAACCAGTTTGCCCTGGCAATTTGTCCGGATTGTGCGGGGGTTTTAAGTGGTACCGCAAAGCTTGATAATTGTGGTGTTTGCTCTGGAGGCAATACCGGAATTGCCCCTAACTCTACATGTGAAAAGGATTGTTACGGGTATTGGGAAGGAACTGCCTACCTGGATGGATGCGCCAAATGTGTTGCAGGGACAACAGGAGCCACTCCCTGTGATAATGACTGTAACGGTGATCCGGGAGGACTTTCTTTTAAAGACCGATGTGGGAATTGCGTAGGAGGCAAAACTAGCTTAAAACCTTGTTTGAAAGATTGCCATAACGATTGGGGAGGAAAAGCATTTATAGATTCTTGCGGGAAGTGTGCAGGTGGTAATACCTTTTTAGAGCCTGTAACAGATCCTACTGCATGTAAAATTAATCCTTCAAGTTTAGAAAAAGCTGATTTAAAAAAAAGTTTATCTGTTGAAAATCCTGTAATGAATGAAATCACCATTCATTCTGATGACATTATCCTTAAGCTGCGTTTATTTGGTCTGAGTGGAAACTTAATATCAGAAACTAATTCTGAAAAAATGAATGTAATAAGCCTGCCCCCGGGAATGTATCTTGTTTCCGTTATTACTAATAAGGGCATTCAGCTTAAAAGAGTAATAAAAGAATAATATAGTATTGATATAGAAACTTCTTTAAGAATGGTGGCAGTAATACGGCTTTGGAAGAAATAGAGATAAGAATTCCTTTATTGGAATTGGCAAAAGCGAGACTGCCTTCCCGATAAAATGAATTGCCCCATATTCTTAAAAATTCGCCAGTTCGCAGTTTTCGGAAGTAGGAAAAGAAGTTTAGCCAATTATTTACCTTGCCCGTCTGGTACCTTGATCTTTTTGGTCTTTGCATGAAAATCAAAAGAAGAAGAATACCTAATTGTAGCCTGGACTTAAATGTTCGGTAATATGGTCAAAAATGGTTGGTGGATATTGAAATAATTTTGATTAAACTTGGCCATCAACATGAAGAGGACTTAAGCTCTGATGGAGATCAACTTAATAGCAATAATGTTGATGCTTATACGATAGAGGGTAGTTGTTTCTGCTA
>JANYCH010000185.1 GCA_025360395.1 Cytophagales bacterium
GAAAGTTTCACCCGTAGGTACAAGCTCACTTTGAAGCGGTCGTCCTCAAAATACTCCATTCCTTTCGAAATTCTGATGATTTAGCCTTTTAACATTTTTGCCTCAATTGAAAATTTCCGCAGTAACTGCTGGGGCTTTTTCAATAGCAAGGTGCAACTTAAAATTGACCCTCTTCTGGATTTAAACCGTCAGCTCGTTGAGTTTGTCGATAGCCTTCCCCCGCAATTATGGAAAGGGTGCCGTCTGGTTGCTGGCGACGGGACTACTTTGAACTTGTCTGTTTCTAAAAGACCAATCAACACTTTGGCTTGTTCAGGGAATGTCGGCCCATGGAGTCAATACCGTTGCCACTAGGACCTATTTAAATAGCATTGGTGAAAACATCCAAGAAAGGCGGAGACATTGAACCAGATGATAATCGTTTTCTGTCTCACCCAATCCGTTAAATGAGAATACTCCATTAAAGATTGTAAGTAATAATCGGATAAAGTGTAAATTAAAATAATTGATATCGAAATATGGTTGTCTACTCAGCTGATGAATTTTATATTAATGAAGATATATAACCAGGAAAACCTCCCTCCTGGAGTAATATTTCTCATGATAAACCACAACAATGGAGTGTCAGTAAAAAAGATCATTAAATGACTACTGTTAATTAAAAGCTTTGAGTAAACCGAAAAAAATCTGCATTTAACATAAAAAAAATAACCCACTAAAAATCAGTGGGTTATTTTTTTTATTTTGTGATCCTGCTGGGATTCGAACCCAAAGGGAAAAAGTAATATGTTTTAGCCGTTACGCTGCCATTCTTGACAACATTTGGTTTCCAACCCTAGCACTTCTTTTGTGTGCTAGCGGCCGATTGGAAACCTCAAACTTTAGGTACTTCATTGAAAGTACTGAAATGAGTTCATCCTTTTTTTCAATCTGTTCATCCTTCTTTTCTAGTTGATTTCTTAAAAAATTGATTTCTTTAATTAATTCCTGAACCGCTAAATCATTTGAATTAGTTGTTATTTCTGGTTTATCGTTCGTCAAAACAACATTAAACGTTTTTTCTATTTTTTCTTTTAAGGAATCATTCAAAAACCCTTTTGATTCAACCTCTGTAATTCTTGGTTGGCTGACTCCAAGCTTAAGCGCAAACTCTTTTTGCGTTAATTTTAGAGATTTTCTTAAGTTCCTAACAGCTTCTTTCATAGATACTTATAAATTTTATTAAAATAATAACGTTTTTTACTTTTTTAATTAAACGATAATAACGTATAATTGTATAACAATAACGCAAAACACACATACAATTATACGCAATGGAAACTACAAAGATGGTATACAACAGGAAAAAATCTTTAGTGAAGCCTGTTCATTTAAGAGTAAACACATTCAATGCAGTAAGCAAACTAAGCGTAAGGCGCATGATTGCCACAGAAGAAAAACAAACCGGGGATAGTGTTATACAATTTCTCTTGAATTTTTATGAAAAATATAAAGATCTGCCATTACCAGTAGACCAAACAGGTATTTCAGATGAGGCTAAAGGATATTCTACTATATGACTCTTTATAGCATTTACACAGACCTCGAAACTTACAAACCCGGGTTAGGGTTTTTTCTGGCTACGGTTTACTATTCTATTTATTTTTTTCTTTGGGCTATGCTGCTTTGTGTTATCTACGATATTCTTTGGGGGAAATAGCTTATCAAAAAATACTGGAAGTATAGTACTTACTAGAAAAATGGAAACAAAGAATAAAAGCGCAATAACACAAAGAACATTAACCAATAGGTTAAGTACGGCATATTCAGTTTTTGTAAATGCCATAAAAAAACCTACAATAATGGCAACACCTAAAATCCCGGCCATAGGGACTAATACAATTGAGTGTTTATGCAGTATACGTTTTGTTCTACTAAAGTTCACTAATAAGCTCATTATCATTCCAATATTAACTAAACACTCCATTATAAAGTTGCCCTTTTGCGCCCATTCTGATAATTCCATTGGTTTTATATTAAAAACAATAATAACAATAATATGATAGCAGCCTTAATAATTTTTTACACCGTTACGGTTTCTTCTTTTGCACTGGGGTATTACTTCAATTCAGAACTAAATAAAAATATAATCAAATGAGCAATTTTTCTACAGAAGAAATTGAAGCATTTATGGAAAGTGCTG
>JANYCH010000232.1 GCA_025360395.1 Cytophagales bacterium
ATCCCAAAGTACTTTTGCATATCCGCTCAAATCAGCACTATTTGAAACTATACCTAACAATAACTGAGAAGCGTTCATGGATTTCGCATTAGCATCGTCCCACGCATTATCTATGGCTCCGTCAATAGTGATGGCCTGAAACAACTTGTAGACCTGATAAGTGCTTACCACATTCACTGTTATGGAAGCCTTTTCGCTTTCACAATTGTTGGCGGTGGAGGTAACATAATATGTAGTACTTCCTACAGCAGTAGTAAGAGGTTTGGGTGCAGTAGTGCTTGAAGTTGTAGAAGTAGCACTTGTATACCATTTCAGGTTTGTGCCAGTTGCTGTCAATGCAGAAGCTGTACCATTTAATTCATAAGTTATCTTAGCTGTTACAGTAGGTACAGGTGTCGTGCATGTTGTAGAAGTGCACTCACTTACCGTTATATTAGAACTACCAGAACTATGATACCCTTCAGATTCCATAATCTGGTAATCCCATGTGGCACCCAAAGTCATGCCTGCATTTTGCCATGCTGCCACATGATTTGCAAAAGTGATAGTTCCGCTTGACCTTGTTTGAGACCTTACACTCCAATATTGTTTAAAGGTCGCATTACCAATAATAGAAGGCTGATTCGTTCTTGTGGCCGTATAAATAGTATATGTACCACCGTCACTTGTATACGTTCCTTTTTGCTGAATATCACTGGTATTTCCCGGAGGGGTCCATGAACCATGGTTTTCGCACACATAATATTCAATTAAGGCATCTTTTGTCCAGCCATACAAAGCAAGGAAACCATTGCTGCCACCATCAAAACTTCCTGAAAAACATACTACCCTATCTGCTTTCCCTGTTGCCCAACCCTTACCAGCCGTAAAATTGCCTACATTAGACCAAGTGGTGCTATAATTTCCCCCTGCACCTAATGTCATTGAAGCTGAACCCTGAGAATTATCGTTCCAAAACGAATAAAAGTAGCCATTGTTTGTACTCTGAGTATTATCAGTAACTGTTTGAGCTTTGATTTGCATTGTTAACCCAATCATTCCAATTGATAAGGCTATCAATGACAACCTTTTGAATAGTAAGTTTTGTTTCATTTGACCTATTTTTTAATTATTGGGCACTAGTTAATATTGTACGTAATGAAATTGTAACAGTTTCCGGACAATAAATTAGCAACTAATATTTTAATTTTTTTGAGGTAAAAAGAACATTTATAAATAAATTAAGAAGAATTCATATTAAAATAATCTTTTGATATTCTCGGAATCAAACCGTTGTAGTTTGTAAATGTCAATTCCACCTTTACCTTTTGCCCTGTCAGAAGAAAGATAGATGGTTTTTTTTATCCTGTCCCACCTTAAGGCCAGATCATTGCTTTTAGAATTAACAGGAAACCCAAGGTTAATTGCTTCTTTCCATTTATCATTTTTAAATTCACTGGCGTAAAGATCAAAACCGCCATAGCCCGGACGACCTTCAGATGTAAAGACCATCAGGCCCTGACCAAGATAAAACGGGAATAATTCATTCCTGTAAGTATTTACTTCTTTCCCCAGGTTTACTGGCTTGCTCCATTTGGAACCCTCCTTTTTGCAAAAATAAATATCTGTCCCACCGTATCCTCCTGGCATATCTGATATAAAAAAGAACAAATTTCCATTTACTGATAAATTTGGGTGCCCGTAATTACTCCTTCCATCGTCAAATCCAAACAGGTTTTCATGAGCTAGACCATTATCTACATTTCTCCTTCGTAAAATCACAGCTCTTTTATGACCTGGCAAACTGCTATCAGGAAGTTCTTTTGTTATATAACTTTCGTGGGCGTCATTAACAACAGCTGTAAAACCATCTCCCCAGTCGTGACTTAACTGTGGCCTTTTAGAAGACGGATGCCATGTAAAATGTTCATAATCAAACTGATTATTGGAGACAGAGCGATCTTTGTTCCTTTTTGATTTCCTGGCTGAAATGAAATTCAGTGTATCATTAATTACATCGTCCAAAACATCGTCAAAGGATGAATTTACAGTGGCTAAATTCTCAAGATAAGTCTCTGTTAAGCCGTCAAAGGAATTTTTAACTATATCACAAAACTGTATACTTTGATAAGAAAAATGATCAGTAGTATCTGATAAATAACAGGTTTCATAGATTTTTTTTGCCTTTTCTACTTCACCTGACCTTTGCAAGATGCTTGCAAATCCCTTTAAATCTTTGAGGTCTGTTTTGCAGCTGTTCAATAAATCCCTGTATGCTATTTCTGAATTACGTATATCATTTAATTTGGAGTAGCAAACGGCTAATTGTCTTTTGCAATGACATTTGACCATAGTATCATTTCTGTTGAGCTCCTTTTTATATTGTTCAGCAGCAAGATAAAAAGCATTTCTATTAAAAAGTGTGTCAGCAACTGCCAATTGAGATTGTTGACCAAAGCTTAAGTTGCCTGAGAAGGAAATCAAAAAGATTAAAAAAATTGAAATTTGCAGATTTCTCATGTAATATTAAAAATATACCGGGGAACGGTATTGTGGTATACTTTCAATTTTCCCTTTTGACGAATGGAAAAGTCCAAATCCCAAATTTACATAAATCTCATGAACGAGAGTTTTTGAAATACCCAAGTCCCTCGAAGATAAGGAGTATCCCAGATACAAGCTTCCAAGTTTACCAAGTTCAGTCTCGGTTACTCCTATACTCCCTGTCCAGGAATTGTACATGCCATACTGAAATCCCAGAAACAAGTATCTGTATTTAATTTGATTTGCAATAGCAGCAAAGGATGTTGTTTGCCAGTTCTGATAATAAACCGAAGGAATAAACTTCCAGTGCTCACCAAAGGGTATTTGATAGGATGTGTAAGCAGCAAGTAGCCTTTGAGGTGCGGCCGTGAGGTTTGCACTTTGCTTCAACGTTGAATTTGACATGATATTTTGACCACTAAGGGAGATCAGTAATTTTTCACTTTTAAACATGGCACCTCCATTATAATTGAGGTTCCATAAATTTTGGGTTTGAATGGATGCCGATGCATCTTCAGGATTTCTTATTTTCAGGTTATCCCCATTTACTCTGGAATTTTGCAATACAGGTGCCAAACCAAACTGAAGCAAACCGTTTTTTAATTCAACTCGATAAGCTAAATTAAGGTTAAAACTGGTCTGAGTTTGAAGAAATGATTGATAAGATTCTACCAATAAGCCTACTCCGGATTTAATTTTTGGTAAGAAAACACTTGCCTGTACCAGACTGTTTTGAACCTGAAAATCCTGGTGGTTTAATAGTAAAATTTCCACCTTATTACGGCTTCCGGTTATGGCCGGGTTATAACCTATGAGGTTAAGGTTGATTAAATTTGGCCTGGTTTGCTGCGCAATAACCTTTTTTATTGGCCACAATATGAATATTGAATAGAAAGCCAGAATACAACAAAAAGTCAGTAGTCTCATCTTGTAAGCAATAATTCTCCTGAAATTGGTTTTTCGCCCTGCTTGAGCCGTATCTGATAAGAATAAACTCCTGCAGGATATTGATCGCCATTCCAATCATTTTTATAATCTGAGGAATGAAAAACCTGTTTCCCCGCTTTATTTAATATAGCTAATTCGGTTCCCGGATATTGTTCAAGGCCATCAATGTAAAAAGTATCGTTTTGTCCATCACCATTTGGAGATAAAAAATTATAAATCATAAATTCCTTAGGTGTTTCAGGAACACAATTTCCTGGCTTTTGTGGACAAGTGCTAATTTGAATAAGTACTTCTGATCCAGAAGATAAAATTGTTTCACCACTTAAGATCACTCTCTCCTCAGATTTCAAAAACGCAGAATCATTATTTAACACACTGCCATTGAGCAACGTAAGAGGTCCTTTATTTTGAACCTGGCCTGTTATGGCTTTGTCTTCTATTAACACATCCTTCTCACATTCCTGTGAAATAGAAAACTCATCAAAAAAAAGAGAATTACCTGCTCCTTTAAAGCTAAGTGTTAAATACTCAAAATCGGCAGGTAATAATTGTCCATATGTCAAAAGAGAAATCCACCCAGAAGAATAGTGAGATTTTAATGTATAAGGTAATATGTAATGATCTCCTCTCCCATTTCTAAAGGACAGTTCTAATGTAGCAT
>JANYCH010000253.1 GCA_025360395.1 Cytophagales bacterium
GGCCATTGACATTTCTTTCTTCAATAGTACTTGCAATAGCAGCTTCACCTGTTCCTTTTATAGCACCTAAGCCAAACCTTATTTCTCCATGTTTGTTCACATCAAAATCTTCCGAACTCTCATTCACATCAGGTCCTAAAACTTTGACGCCCATTCTTTTAGATTCGTCAAGGAAATAGGTTAGTTTTTCGATATTATTTTTTTCATTTGTTAAGTTTGCTGCCATGTATTCGGCAGGATAATGAGCTTTTAGCCAAGCAGTCTGAAAGGCTACGAATGCATAACAAGTTGAATGAGATTTGTTGAAAGCATAAGAGGCAAAGGCTTCCCAGTCTGTCCAGACCTTTTCCAATATTTTGGCATCGTGCCCTTTGGCAGAAGCTCCTTCAAGAAATTGTGGTTTAAGTTTATCAAGGGTTTTTTTATCTTTTTTCCCCATTGCTTTCCTTAAAACATCAGCATCGCCCTTGGAAAATCCAGCAAGTTTTTGAGAAAGAAGCATCACCTGTTCCTGATAGACTGTTATCCCATAAGTATCCTTGAGATACTCTTCCATGTCTGCCAGGTCATAGGTAACCGGCTCCAATCCATGTTTTCTCCTGATAAAGTTTGGGATATACTCAATAGGGCCCGGACGGTACAATGCATTCATGGCAATGATATCATCAAACTTATCAGGTTTGAGGTCTTTCATGTGCTTTTGCATGCCGGCACTCTCAAACTGAAATATACCGTCGGTGGCACCTTTTTGAAATATTTCGAAAGTTTTCTGGTCAGTTAGGTCAACCTCATCAATATCCATTTCTATCCCATGGTTCTTCTTGATGAGCTTTAAAGCATTCTTGATGATGGTGAGGGTTTTAAGACCTAAAAAATCCATCTTTATTACTCCTGCATCTTCAATTACTTTCCCTTCATACTGAGTTAGCAGCAATTCAGAATCTTTGGCTGTTGCAACCGGGACCAATTCTGTTAAATCAGACGGGGCTATAATGATCCCTGCGGCATGTACACCGGTTCCACGAACCGAACCTTCAAGAACCATGGCTTCTTCCAGAATGGCGGCCCTGGCATCTGCCTTATTAGCATAAATTGCGCGAAGTTCTTTTACTTTTTCAAGTTCTTCAGATCCAAGGCCTTCTTTATCTTTTAAACTTTTATCTCCATCTAAAGGAGCCTTTATCAGCCGGTTAAGTGATATTCCCGGTCGTTCCGGAACGAGCTTGGCAAGTCCGTTACTTTGATCGAGTGGCAATTCCATTACCCTGGCAACATCTTTTATACTAGTCTTGGCAGCCATAGTGCCATAGGTGACTATTTGAGCTACCTGACGTTTTCCGTATTTCTCAACTACATAATCAATTACTTTTTGTCGCCCTTCATCGTCAAAGTCCGTATCAATATCGGGCATTGACTTACGATCAGGATTTAAAAACCTCTCAAACAGAAGATTGTATTTGATTGGATCAATGTTGGTTATGCCAATACAATAGGCAACAGCAGAACCTGCTGCAGAACCACGGCCTGGTCCTACAAACACTCCCATATCGCGTCCCGCCTTTATAAAGTCGGAAACAATTAAGAAGTATCCTGCAAAACCCATTGTTTTTACAGTAAAGAGTTCAAAATTTAGCCGTTCTTCTATTTCAGGGGTAATTTCTAAGTACCTGGTTTTTGCACCAATAAAAGTTATGTGTTTTAAATATTCCCATTGGTTTAAAGTGTCTTCAGAATGTATTTTAAACTCTTCCGGAATTGGGAAATTAGGAAGTAAAATGTCTCTTTTTAACTTCAGAATATCAACCTTACTTACAATTTCATTGGTATTGTCAATTGCTTGCGGCAGGTCGTGAAAGAGTTTGGTCATTTGTTCAGTACTCTTAAAAAAGAACTGATTATTAAAAAAAGCAAACCTCTTTCCTTTTGTTCCGTCTTCACTTTCTTTTTTTGAAGTTGGATCAGACATTTTTGAGTTGGTATTGATACAGAGCAAAATATCGTGGGCATTTGAATCCTGCTCATTGATATAATGCGAATCATTTGAAGCAATAATTTTTACATTGTACTTCTTTGCAAACTTTAAGAGAATCCCGTTAACTTTCTCTTGTTCAGGTATTCCATGCCTTTGAAGCTCTATATAATAATCTTCGCCAAATATGTCCAGCCACCATTTAAATTCTATTTCACCTTCTTCCTCTCCTTTATTTAAAATAACCCTGGGTACAGAGGCACCTAAACAACAGGTAGTTGCAATAAGGCCTTTGTTGTACTTTAGAATCAATTCTTTGTCTATCCGGGGGTACATACTGTACTTTCCTTCAATAAAGCCAAGAGAGCATAGAATGGATAGGTTCTTATATCCTTCAGCGTTTTTAGCCAGCATAAGCTGATGATAGCGGGCATCCTTTTCTCCTTTTGTAAATTGTTTTTTGTGCCTGTCTGCAACTACATAAAACTCGCAGCCAACTATTGGTTTGATATTGTATTTGTTAGCTTCATTGACAAATTGAAATACCCCAAACATATTTCCATGGTCTGTGATGGCAACAGCAGGCATATTATCAGCCTGGGCTTTTTTCATCATTCCTTCAATGCTTGCAGCACCGTCGAGAAGAGAGAACTGAGAATGGCAATGTAAGTGGCTGAATTGCATAAGGATTGGCTTATGGCCTAAGAGTAATGGCTTTTGGCTTTAATGAAGACTTTGACCTTGTTACAAAGATAAAAAAATAGGGTGGGAGGTTATTAACAATTTTGGCTACATCGTTCTATGGGCATAATCATTTACCCTTTCCCTCATAAGCTAATAGCCATTACCCATTTTAGCTGTTACATTTATCCAAAAGCCAATAGCCGCTTATGGCATAGAATTTTATTATCCATAACAAACCTATAAAAATTTATTAATTTAAATAATAAGATCATGGCAAATACAGAAAAATCAATCGAAATATTAAATGACCTGATACAGATAAATAACGATCGTGTAACTGGTTACGAAAGGGCAATAAATGAATTGAAGGATGAAGATGCAGATTTGCGAACAGTTTTTCAAAGTTATGCCACTAATAGCAGTCGCCACGTTGTAGAACTTACAGAAGAGGTTATCAAATTGGGAGGACATCCGTCTGACGGAACAACCAATTCTGGTAAAATTTACAGGGCTTGGATGGATGTGAAAGCAACCTTCACAGGTTCTGACAGGTTAACCGTTCTTTCTAATTGTGAATTTGGAGAGGATGCAGCTCAGAAAGCTTATAAAGCCGCAATTGCAGAGCAAAATGACCTTACTGAAGATGCAAAAACGGTAATATTTAAACAAGAAGCTGAATTAAAAACTGCCCACGATATCATCAAAGAGGCTCGCGACGCAGAGAAAGTTTTATCTTAGTTTTATAGTTGAAAATGGGATGGTATTTCGCCATTCCATTTTTTATATTTTTTCTACTCTCAATTCCAGGTTGAATTCATCCATGTCAACCTTAGAAGCATTTAATACATTGTCTTTCAATGAAAACTCTAATGCCTGAGTTTCTGTGCAGATGTACTCTTTGTTGGATTCGAGGGCGGAATTAACGAGCTCATCCAGTTTTTGAACTTCAATTCTTATTTTATCCTGAACTTCAAGGCCCATGTCTTTCCTGAGATTTTGAACCCGGTTTACAAGGTCCCTGGCTATCCCTTCTTTTCTTAAGTCCTCAGTTAAGTTTGTATCAACAGCCACGGTTATGTTACCATCTGTAGCAGAGGCCATTCCAACCGCATCGCTCGTTTTGATGATTACATCATCCTTCTGAATGACAAAAGTAGTCCCGTCTTCAAACGCTACAGGTAAACCAGATGATTCTATCAGGGCGATATCATCCTGGCTAAGATTAGCCAGTTTTCCTCTTACTTCATTGATTTTAGGTCCAAGTGCTTTGCCCAGTTTTTTTAAATCGGGAAGAACAGATTTGGTAAACAATTGCAACCCTCTTGTCGGGTCAAA
>JANYCH010000255.1 GCA_025360395.1 Cytophagales bacterium
CCAAGCAACTTCAACTAAAATGGGATCCTTTTCTGACAGAGTTTCCAATGGATTAAATTTTAATTATGCGATTTTAAAATTCATTAACTTTTATTTTCTTCTATATTTATCTTAAGAATTTTGTCCCCCTGCCTGATCTGAGGAATTATATCCAGTCCTTCATAAACCTTGCCAAAGCATGTATGCTTGCGGTCAAGATGCTTGGTTTGTTCCCTGCTGAGACAGATAAAAAACTGTGAACCGCCTGTGTCCTTACCAGCATGCGCCATAGATAAGACTCCGGCATCATGATATTGGTTTTCACCATTTAGTTCACACTTAATAGTGTAACCCGGACCACCGCTTCCAGTTCCCTTCGGACATCCTCCCTGAACAACAAAACCAGGCAATACCCTGTGAAAGGTTAATCCATTGTAAAAACCCTTTTTGGAGAGCTTAATAAAATTTTCTACCGCTAATGGGGCATCATTATCGTAAAATTCTACTTTCATTACACCTTTTTCAGTGTGTATTTCGCCTTTTGTCATTACTTAAAATTTGCTGGCGAATATAGTATTTAACTCCTGATTTCCGCACAAAAAAGGAATATTATAGATTTAAGGAGTTAAATAGAACCCAATTATTTATTTTTTTTCCCAAAGACAGAAAAATGAATATACCTTCCGGGACGCGCCTTCAGGTCCAAAAATACAAGATCAAGATCTTTCACGGTTTTGTCCATGTGAAGATATAACGAATCGTCGTTGACTAATTTTCCCATGGTTCCTTTTCCTGAATTAATTTTATCTATAGCCTTATCAAGGTTTGCTATAGTATGGTTTGCTTGGTTTACAGTAGCCTTTAAACGAGTATCCTTCAATGAATCAGATAATGCATTTAGATTTGACAAAATAGGTTTCAATTGTTTTTCGGTTTCAACTAAAGAGCCAGTCAACCTGTTGATATTTACCAGGCTCGAAGCCAACACACTTTTATTTATTTCAACCAGTGCATTGGCATTTCTGGTCAGATTTTCCAGGTTTGCAAGCATTTTGCTTAGCTTTTTCTGATTTTCTATATTAAGCACTTCATTTACATTATAGAGTGTTTTATCAAGTCCTTTCATAATTGGTCTTGCCTCTTCCATTAATGCTTCTGTAAGACCTGGTTGAACATAAGGAAGGATTTCATCACCATCTTTCAATTCCCTTTTCCCAGGTTTAATCTCCAAAATGATAGATTTTCCTCCTAAAAGACTCCCGTCCATCAATTTTGCCAGTGTACTGTCAGTCAATTTAACATTTGCATCTACCTGAAGAAGTGCCCTAACCTTATTACCCTCTGCCAAACTCAATTCTTTCACCTGGCCTACCGTTAAACCATTCACATAAACCGGATTGCCTGGGACCAAGCCATCTACGTTACTGTAAAGCACCGGATAAAAATTAATACTGGAGAATGTATCCTGGCCCTTCAGAAAATTAAAACCAGTGTAAAGCATTGTTCCTGCAACAATTGTAAGAACCGCTATTCTTATTTCTTTTGAAAACCGAAAGTTCAAGCTTGAGTGTTTAATAAGCAATATTAGAAAATATTAATTGTTTTTTTCTATTTGCTCTTTGTATTCTTTAAAAGCGTGGAATATGCCCTGGGCAATATTATGCTGGTTGTCTTTGTTCATTAAAAACTTTTCTTCTTCTGTATTGGTCAGGTAACCAATCTCAATTAAAGCTGCAGGCATTGTAGTTTTCCATAAAACAAGAAATCCGGCTTGTTTTACCCCTCTGCTCTTATTACCTGCCTTATTATCAAGGTGGCTTTCAACTTTGGATGCGAATTGCAAGCTGTTTTCTAAAAAAGCATTTTGGAAATTAGAAAACAAAATGTGGGCTATAGGAGAATTTGGATCGAAACCATCATATTTCTCCAGGTAATTATCTTCTTTTAAAATAACATCATTCTCTCTTTTAGCCACTTCAAGGTTTCCGTTTGAAGTATGAAGCCCCATGGTATAGGTTTCATGACCATGCGCATTAGGGTTTCCGGCGTTACAATGGATAGATATAAACAGATCAGCATTGTTTTTGTTTGCTAAACCTGCCCTATCATGCAATTCTATGAATTCATTCTTATCCCTAGTGTAAATAACCTTTACATCTTCAACGGTAGAAACAAGCTTTCCCACTTCTAAAGCAACCTTCAATGCAACTTCCGCTTCCTTTGCTGATTTTCCATGGCAACCCGGATCTTTCCCACCGTGGCCAGCATCTATGACTACTTTCCGAATTTTATAATTACGTTTGCTTAAAGGAGAAAATGCACTCAAAAGCATAAAAAAGGAAATAAACGCTATGAGTATAATATTTCTCACTTTATAATGGGTTATTTTAGCAGAATTGGGTTTATTTTGTGCGAATTTGCAAATTTTTTCACACTTCTGAAACGATTATTGAAGGTTTTATCAAGAAATTTCACAATTTTATTATGGCTAATGCTGTGTGTGTCAATACCAGTATTGAGCGGGATATTGCCAAAAGCTAATTTTCTATATGCCCCTCCTGTTAAGAAGGCTGTTCCACGAAATGATTCAACAAAGGCCGAAATAAGTGATACAACAAAAATTAAGCGTGATACTTTAAGGTTAAAAAAAACAAAAGGAGACGGGATTCAAACTTCTGTAAAATATTCAAGTGCCGATTCAATGGTATTTGATGCAGGTACCCAAACCATGAAACTCTTTGGTAATTCCAAAATTGATTACGGGGATATGGGACTTACTGCCGAACAAATTGACATAAACTGGCAAACTAATAATGTAGATGCTCATGGGGTTCCAGATAGCAATGGTGTACTAAAAGGAATGCCCATGTTTAAGGATAAACAGGACCAGTATCAGACTAAAAGGATGATTTATAATTTCAAAACAAAAAAAGGAATTATAAGTGAAGTGATAACAAAGCAAGGAGATGGATATATTCATGGGGAAAAAGTCAAGAAGAATGCAGCAAATGAGCTTTTTGTAACACATTCAAAATATACCACCTGCAACCTTGCCCATCCGCATTATCACATTTCATCTACCAAAATAAAAATGATTCCTGAGAAAAAGGTAATCTCAGGACCATTTAACCTGGTTATAAATGATGTTCCTACTCCATTAGGGTTTATTTTTGGATTTTTCCCTATACCTAAACACAGAGCATCAGGTTTTATTGTTCCAACTTATGGAGAGTCTCAGGCACAGGGATTTTACCTTCAAAGCGGAGGCTTTTACTGGGCCGCTAATGATTATATCGGTGCACGGTTTTTAGCTAGTGTATATTCTTTAGGAGGTGCTGGTGCGCAACAAATCACTGAGTATCGCAACAGATATCATTATGAAGGAACTTTCAATTTTGACTACAAATGGCTTAAAATAGACAGGCCAATAGAAAGCGGAACTGGATTAACAGGTACCAATACATTTGGCAGAAAAATTGACAAACATACATTTTGGATAACATGGAGACATAGTACTTTGAGTAAAAAGCTAGGGAGGTTAACAGCCGATGTTAATACAGGAACAACTCAATTCAATCAGCTAAACACTTCAATAACTAGCGCAACAACCCTTTTAAACCCAGCATTTCAATCAAGTATTCAATACACTCAGAATATTAGAAATTCCCCTTTTAGTTATGGACTTTCATTACGCCAGAATCAGAATGTGAATGGAATCAAAAATTTCACTCTTCCGGATTTCAATTTAGGCATGAATAGGATAATGCCTTTTCAAAACATAAATGGTGGAAAAAAAACTGAAATAATAAGAAAATTCAACCTTGCCTATAATTTCAACTTACAAAACCTCATTACCAATGATTCTAACGTGGTAGGATCAAAATCATTAGGGAAAGATTCGATTCAAATTTCGGATAAAATATGGCAAAAAAGAGGGTTTTATAATTTTTCTGATGATTTTGATTATTTAACTCAGTCGAAAAGACTTAACAATGGAATAAGGCATAGTATTCCGATCTCAACTTCGGTAAAAGTGTTGAAATTCTTTAGCCTAAATCCAAACATGACCTATGAAGAATTTTGGTATAACAGGTCAATAAATCACCGAGTTGCCTTCGATAGTAATGGTGTCACAACAATATATAAAGATACGGTACAGGGATTCTCCCGGGCCAGCCAGTATTCTATGGGAACTGGCTTGACCACACGTGTTTATGGTACTTTTTTTATCAGAAAAGGAAGAGTTGAAGCGCTAAGACATACTTTAATACCGAATTTAAGCTACACATACAGGCCAGATTTTGCACAATCTTCCTTTGGATATTACGATAAATTAACAATAAACAACCAGGATGTATATAGAAGCAAATTTGAAGGCTTTGTTATGGGTGGTCCGGGAATAGGAAAAACATCCGCAGTAGGATTTTCACTTAACAACAACTTTGAACTTAAAATAAAAGAGAAAAGCGATTCTGTAGGTGCAAAAAAGAAATTTAAAAAAGTGAGTTTAATGGACAATTTGGGTCTTTCAAGTGCTTATAATTTGGCTGCTGACTCATTTAACCTATCCAATATTGGCTTCACAGCCAGGACCAAGCTTTTTTCACTGTTTGATATTGCATATAGTGGAAGTATAGATCCTTATGACAGAATTACATATAAAGATACTGTGACTAATATACTTATCTCCAAACGGAAAAATGAATTTCAATGGAACAAAAAAACTGGCAGCAAAGGGATCGGAAACCTTGTTACTTCCAACCTGGCCTTCAGTTTCAATCTGAATTCGCAAAAATTAAAAAGAAAGAAAAAACCTGAAATTAATGAAAGGGCTTCAGGAATCCAGGCCATAAGCCCAACTGACGAAGTATTAAGGGATATAAGGAATAATCCGAACCACTATCTTGATTTTACAATACCCTGGTCAATCTACATTGCCTATAATCTTACTTATAATCAATACTTTATACCAGGAGCTGCCCCTGACATTTATAATCATTCAATAAC
>JANYCH010000262.1 GCA_025360395.1 Cytophagales bacterium
GGCTTCCAGATATCGAATGCTACGGGTGCCGCCAACTCTGCTGCCACAATGGTTACCCCACTAGAGCTTACCCGTACAGGTGTCGGGATATTTTGCGGTTCCCCAAATTATGCATTGCAGGTAAATGGAAATGTTGGTGTATTGGGCACCATTATTGCTTCTGGCACTATTACTGCTTCTACTGCTGTTACTGCTTGTTCTGATGTAAGGTATAAAAAGGATATTGTCCCACTAAGTCATTCTTTAGAAAACATACTTCGTGTAGAAGGTGTTAACTATTTCTGGAAAATAAATGAATTCCCAGACAAAAGGTTTACATCTGATAAACAAATAGGGTTTATTGCTCAGGAATTAGAAAAAATATACCCTGAAGTGGTGCATACAGATAAGGAAGGCTTTAAAACTGTTGATTATTCAAGGCTTACACCAATACTGGTTGAAGCATTGAAAGAGCAGCAAAAAGAAATTGAGGTTTTAAAATTAGAAACAAATGCGAAATTTTTAGAAAAAACACAAGAAATTGATTTTCTAAAAAAGGAATTAGATATTCTAAAATCTTCCATAATTACGGATGTTACAGCTAAAATCCAGAAATAAATCTTATTTCTCAGATAGAGTTTGTTGGGTAAAATCATCCATCAAACTGCTTTTTTTGTCCATTTAAGAATACCATTAATAATGCCATATTTGCATTGTCAATATTGACAGTACATAACCCTAACAAAAAATGCTAACTCTAATTTCTACTATGACAACTCTAACCCGAAAGATGTTTCGAACAAAAAAAGGAAATCAATTTATTAATTTGACAAGATTCAAAAGCGTGTCTGCTTTTGTCGTATTGGGACTGACCATATCAGGAATTACTTTGAGTTCATGTAAAAAGAAAAGTTCCGACGAACCATCAACTGTAACAATTCCGGCAGAAACTTCAAAAGTTGTAGGCCCAACCCCGGGTGCAGTTTTTACTTTGGCAGAGGACGTAAAATTCGACACCATTATCCCAAATGATGTTTTATTCGGAACAATTATCGGAGATAGGTCAAAGGGTGCGCATGGTACGTTTGTAAGAATCAGGAAGGGAGCCGCAACTCCTGCGCATACACATGGCAAATCCTATCATGCTGTAATAATAAAAGGTTCTGTTCAGAATCCTTTTGCTGGATATCCTTCAACTAATACAAAAATGGGACCAGGTTCATATTATTACGTGCCGGCTAAATCTGAACATGTAACTAAATGTGCTGATGATTCACCAACAGAGTGTATGACGTTCTTTTATCAGGACGACGCTTTCGACTTTACGCCAAATCCAGCAGGGGTTGATACTTCTTTAGGACAGGGTGCTGTAATTATACTAGAGAAAGATGTAAAATTTGATGTTATCCTTCCTGGTATTGCTGATTTTGGTACAGTTTATGGTGACCGTGAAACAGGGCCACATGGAACCTTTGTTAAAATTAAAAAGGGAACAGGAACCCCAAAACATGTACATACAACGGAATATCATGCAGTGATCTTAGAAGGTATAGTGGAAAATCCAATTCCTTCTGATCAGACTATGCCTAAACAACTTGGTCCAGGGTCACATTATTTTGTTCCTGCTGGCGCAGAACATATCACACGCTGTGCATCTAACTCCCCAACAGACTGTAAGACTTATTTCTACCAGACTTCAAAATTTGATTTTATTGCAAAATAACTGTTGAAATATTTCAGTTTTTAAATAATTATAAAAACATCTCCTTTCAAAAGAAGGAGATGTTTTTTTTAATGTATGGATTTAAGTACCCTCTAATTCTGGTAAATGATAGGGATAAAATAAGATTTATACCTTTTTCGTTTAACTGAAGAAACAAAACTGCAATATAAATAGGACTTGATCTGAGAGAAAGATTGATTTACAAAGTTCCTACCTTGCGGACCTTCTTTCCTTTAAATAAGGTCCTTATCACAACAATTGAAGTCACTGCAAAAAAACCAAAAATGATATATTCAAGATAATTAAGCAAGCCTGGGAACCGGATCCCAAGAAAATAGCCACCTACTACCAAGCTAAAAACCCAAACTACTCCTCCGATTATATTGTAAATACTGAACTGCTTAAAATCAAGTTCAATAACACCGGCAAATATCGGGGCAAACGTACGGATGATAGGCAAGAACCGTCCAAACATCAAGGTTCTGCCACCAAATTTGGAAAAGTAAAGGCGGGTTTGAGCGACATGTTTCTTTTTAAAAAAGAAAGTATCTTCCCTTTTGTACAAATTTTTCCCTACAACCCTTCCAAACCAATACCCAACATAACTTCCTACAATGGCAGAAGCCATCAAACAGCCGGTTAGTGTTACAATGGAAACCTCGAAATCTCCGGTACCGCAAAGAAGGCCGGCAGAAAACAACAGATAATCTCCCGGAAGAAAAAAGCCGAAAAAAAGCCCGTTCTCTAGAAAAACAATAAGCGTAACCAGAATTAATCCACCCTTCTGAATGATGTCCTGTGAACTTAATAATGTTTGAACCCACTCCATTTTACCTAATTAACCGATTGTTCCTGACCCTGTTTCAATTCTATCCAAAAATTATTGTACCCTTCCCCAATCCAGATATTAATTAATTCCATTTGAAGCATTTCCAAAATTGCCAGAAAACTAAAAACTATCCCTATCCGTTCTGAATATTGTTCAAAAAACTCGAAAAAAGCAAGCTTTGTTCTTTCCTGCAGTCTGCTTAATATTATTTCCTTTTGTCCGTCTACTGTATAGTTATACTGTGCCACAGTGTGAACCGGTCTGCTTTCCTCATCTTCAAATCTCCTTATCATCTTCTGGTAAACCTTCAGAAGTTTGTATAGGTCAAGGTTTTGAAGTTCATCTTCAGCGTTTTCCAGAGAAAGATATCCTTTTATCTCAGTCAAAACATTTCCCCTGGGTTCCTGCTTAAGTCGCATTTCTTCAAGAGCAGTAAAATCCTGGACCAGGTTTTTATATTTTTTATATTCAAGCAATTTCTGGATCAGCTCTTCTCTCGGGTCTACTTCATTGCCATGGTTATCCTGCTGGGGCCTTGGTAAAAGCATTTTAGACTTGATATTCATTAAAGTGGCAGCAACCAGAATAAATTCGCTTGCCAGGTCCATGTTCATTTTCTCCAAATGATGCACATAATCCAAAAATTCGGCGGCAATTTTTGAAATCGGGATATCATAAATATCCAGCTCGTCACGTTCTATAAAAAACAGCAACAAATCGAATGGGCCTTCAAACAAAGGAAGCTTTACTTCAAAACTCATCAGTGCGCAACAAACAGTATGAAGCAGTATTTGCCTTGTACAAAGCAAGCAAAATCATTCCAATAAAAAAATGTAACTTGCACCATTTGAAATTAGATAACCATTCCTTAAACTTAAATTAATTAAATCGGTTATACAGGAAAGGGTTGCAATGATTGTGAAACCAGGGAAAATGCTAGCAAAGGTCAACACTCCTGCCGATTTACGGAAATTAGATCCTATTCAGTTACACCAGGTTTGTACTGAACTCAGGCAGTATATTATTGATACTGTGTCGGTACATGGCGGTCATTTTGCGGCCAATCTTGGTGTTGTTGAACTTACAGTTGCTTTACATTATGTTTTCAATACTCCTTACGATCAGTTGGTTTGGGACGTTGGCCACCAGGCTTATGTCCACAAAATTTTAACCGGAAGAAAAAATAAATTTTATACCAACAGGCTTTACAAAGGATTATCCGGTTTCCCCAAAAGATCAGAAAGCGAATACGATGCCTTTGGAGTCGGACATTCTTCTACCTCAATATCTGCTGCTCTTGGTATGGCGGTTGCCTCCAAAATTAAAGGGGAAAACCAAAGACAGCATATTGCTGTAATAGGTGACGGGGCTTTAACAGGAGGAATGGCTTTCGAAGCCATGAACCATGCCGGTGTATCCAATAGCAACCTCCTTGTAATATTAAATGACAATTGCATGGCCATCGACCCGAATGTTGGTGCCTTGAAAGATTATTTAACAGATATTACCACTTCCCGTACTTACAATAAATTTCGCGACGAGGTTTGGAACCTGTTAGGTAAAGTCAGCAAATTCGGTCCTAATGCAAGGGAAATAGTGGCCAAAATCGAAAATGGCTTAAAAGCGACTTTACTTAAAGAAAGTAATCTTTTTGAATCACTCAATATAAGGTACTTTGGCCCGGTTGACGGTCATGATATCCAGCACCTTACCAGCGTTTTAAACGACCTTAAAAATATTCCTGGCCCTAAAATCCTTCACTGTATAACCATAAAAGGAAAAGGATATGCACCTGCAGAAAAGGACCAGGTGAAATGGCATGCACCAGGAGTTTTCGATAAAATAACCGGAGAAATCCAAAAAAGGACATTTTCAACCCCTCAACCTCCTAAATACCAGGATGTTTTTGGGCATACCCTTGTTGAACTGGCCGAAAAAAACCCAAAAATAACCGGGATTACTCCAGCCATGCCTTCAGGTTCTTCCATGAATATTTTCATGAAAGCAATGCCGGACCGGGCTTTCGATGTTGGGATTGCAGAACAACATGCCGTTACTTTTTCTGCTGGCTTAGCCACACAAGGATTAATCCCTTTTTGTAATATATATTCAACCTTTATGCAAAGGGCTTACGATCAGGTAATTCATGATGTTTGCATCCAGAACTTAAATGTTGTTTTCTGTCTTGATCGTGCCGGACTTGCTGGCGCAGATGGACCTACCCACCATGGTGCGTATGACATTGCCTATATGCGGTGCCTTCCAAATATGATTGTGGCCGCACCCATGAATGAACAGGAATTGCGGAACATGATGTATACTGCTCAATTCGACAATGTCGGGCCGTTTACCATCCGTTACCCACGTGGACAAGGCGTTATGCCAGAATGGAAAACTGAATTTGAACAACTGGAGATCGGGGTGGGGAGAAAAGTCAAAGAAGGTTCTGACATTGCCATAGTATCCTTAGGTACTGTAGGAAATTATGCTGTTCAGGCTTGTAAGGAATTAAGCGAAGAAGGGCTCGAAGCAGCACATTACGACATGCGTTTTGCTAAACCTCTTGATGAAAAACTGCTGCATTCTATTTTTTCTAAGTTCTCCAAAATTATTACGATAGAAGATGGATGCCTTCAGGGGGGATTCGGTTCTGCTATTTTAGAATTTATGGCAGACAATAACTATTCTTCAAAAGTTGTGAGGTTAGGTATTCCCGATAAGGTTGTGGAACACGGCGAACAATCAGAACTTCATCACGAATGTGGGTATGATGCCGAAGCCATTGTCAGTTCTGTAAAACAACTCTTAAGCCAGCCAGCACTTTCTTACAAATAATTGTCTGAATTTTAGACAATTTTAAAATTTAAAATTACATTTGAAAAAATATTTGTAGAGAAAGGCTTTGCTCCTTCTTCAAGTAAAACCTATTTTCACACAATTGAAAATTATACCTTATCTTTTTGAACCCATGGCAGATAACATCGAAAAATTAAAAGCGTTAAAACTTACTATTGATAAATTAGAAAAAGAATACGGCAAAGGTATCGTCATGAAGCTTAGTGATGAGAAAGTAAGCGATATTCCGGCAATTTCTACCGGATCTATTGCACTTGACATTGCTTTAGGTGTAGGAGGTTTTCCAAGAGGCCGTGTAATTGAAATATATGGCCCTGAATCTTCAGGTAAAACTACAATTGCAATGCATACTATTGCAGAAGCACAGAAAGCTGGCGGTTTAGCAGCTTTTATTGATGCGGAACATGCTTTTGATAAAACTTATGCTGAAAAGCTGGGTATCAATACTGAAAACCTTTTGATTTCACAGCCAGACAACGGTGAGCAGGCATTGGAAATCGCAGAACATTTGATAAGGTCGGGCGCAATAGATGTTATTGTGATTGACTCTGTAGCAGCTCTTGTTCCAAAAGCTGAGCTTGAAGGCGAAATGGGAGAAAGCAAAATGGGACTTCAGGCAAGGTTAATGTCTCAGGCTTTGAGGAAACTGACAGGAACAATCAATAAAACAGGTTGTTGCTGCATCTTCATAAACCAGTTGCGCGATAAGATAGGTGTAATGTTTGGAAGCCCTGAAACTACAACAGGTGGAAATGCGCTTAAATTTTACGCATCTGTTAGATTAGACATCCGCAGAATAGGCCAACTGAAAGATGGCGATACTATTTATGGAAACCGCACAAAAGTGAAAGTAGTGAAGAACAAAGTTGCACCACCTTTTAAAGTTGTAGAGTTCGATATACTTTATGGATTAGGAATATCAAAAGTAGGAGAAATACTTGATTTGGGCGTAGAACTCAATATTATTCAGAAATCCGGTTCATGGTTTTCCTATAAAGCCAGCAAACTTGGGCAAGGCAGGGACGCAGTTCAGGAGTTGATTAAGGACAATCCAGAGTTAATGGAAGAACTGGAAAAGGCCATTAGAGATAAAATAAAAGGAGACCCTGCAGTTATAAAGGCTACTGTAGAAGTAGATTAAGGATTTTCTGACACGTGTAAGTTTTTAGTTCATTTGTGTGAAAAGGTAAATGCCTTTTGGGAGTATAAGACTGTATACAACAACACTATGAAGCACTTACTTACTCTACTCGCCCTTTGTTTTTACACATCATTAGTGTTTGCACAAAACGAATCTGAAAGGATTTTTTTATACAAGTCTGGTAAAGAATATTTTGTAAGAGTTGAAATACCTTATTTCACTGACCTTGCAACACCGGACAATAAAATTGTAGTAGAAGTACCAGGATATAAAATAAAACATGTTGTGGATTTGGCCGATATGAAAGTTCACCAAAGCCAGAATGAGTTCACAGACTATGTTGCAGTTTATGATTTCCCAATAGGAAAAAATAACCTTTTCAGGTTAAAAAGCTTAAAATGCAAAGTAAGTTTTGAATATGAAGAAATGGAAGAGTTTTTTAGCCTGGAGTTCAGAAAGTTCGTTTGGTTGTAGACCACCAACAGTAATTTAGATTAGAAAGACACCTGAGAGATTGGGTGTCTTTTTTTTGAATAAAAAAGATACTTTTTCTAATCAAGTATAGATCATTCCTTCATTTACAAATTTGGCTTAGATTTATTTTATGGTTAATTGAAATAATTAGTTCGGCTCAACCCTATTAAACAATCATACTTTGTAAAAAATAAAATACAAACCATCTTTAAAGACGTGTGGACAATTATTGTCCATTTGAAATTCATTGTTATATTTGGACAAAAGTAGACCGCAATAAAATGAAACAGCCGACTTCTTTTAGTGAACATATACGGCACTTACGTGTAACAGCAGAACTTTCTCTTCGACAAGTTGCTAATGACTTAAGAATTGACCCTTCATTGTTAGCGAAATTTGAACGGAACGAAAGACGTCCTACCAAGGATTTAATCAAGATAATAGAAGAATACTGAGGTGGTTCAATTTAGCAGGACAGTTCCTAAATTGGTTAAATACATACATATTATTCAAAACGGAGGATGGATTCCATCCCCTCGTTGAGAACCGTTTTATTGGGGGTTTGTAAATTTATGGTTTTACATTGATTTA
>JANYCH010000279.1 GCA_025360395.1 Cytophagales bacterium
GAATGTTTATAAATACACCGCAAAAGGCAATCTTGTAGCTGTCATCACAAACGGAACTGCTGTTTTAGGTTTAGGAAATATCGGGCCGGAAGCTTCCAAACCAGTAATGGAGGGTAAAGGTGTCCTTTTTAAAAAATTTGCCGGAATTGATGTTTTTGACATAGAAATAAATGAAACTGATCCTGAAAAATTTGTTCAGATAGTAAAATCTCTTGAACCCACTTTTGGAGGTATCAACCTGGAAGATATTAAAGCGCCGGAATGCTTTTACATCGAAGAAGAATTGCGCAAAAGAATGGCTATACCGGTGATGCACGATGACCAACATGGAACAGCCATCATCTCCAGTGCCGCCTTATTGAATGCGCTGGAAGTATCAGGAAAAAAAATAGAAGAAATAAGATTGGTAGTAAGCGGGGCAGGTGCAGCTGCAATGGCGTGCGTTAAACTTTACCTTGCTTTGGGCCTGAAAAAGGAAAATCTGGTGATGTATGACAAAGACGGCATTATCAGAAAAGACCGGATCAATCTTCATCTAAGCCATGCATTTATTGCTACAGATAAAAACCTGAATTCTCTCGCTGAGGCAGTAGCAAATGCTGATGTTTTCTTAGGGCTTTCTGTTGGAGGAATTCTCACTGCCGAAATGGTTAAATCTATGGCAGCAGGACCAATTGTTTTTGCACTGGCAAATCCTAACCCTGAGATTGAATACGACACCGCTATGGCATGCCGGGCAGACATCATCATGGCGACAGGCCGAAGCGACCATCCTAACCAGGTAAACAACGTTTTGGGATTTCCCTACATTTTCAGAGGCGCATTAGATGTTAGAGCCACAGAAATAAACGAAGAAATGAAACTGGCAGCTGTTAAAGCCATAGCCAACCTGGCCAAGGAACCAGTCCCGGAAATTGTAAACAAAGCCTATGGTGATGATAAAATAGTGTTTGGAAAGGATTATCTGATACCCAAACCCTTAGATCCACGCCTTATTACAGAAGTTTCTTCAGCTGTTGCCAGGGCAGCGATGGATTCGGGAGTAGCAAAAGCGTTTATTACAGATTGGGAAGCTTATAAAACCAAACTGATGCAACGCATAGGGGTAGATCAAAAATTGATGACCCTTTTGATGAACAAGGCAAGACAGAACCCAAAAAGAATTGTATTTGCTGAAGCTGACAAGTACAAAATCTTAAAAGCTGCCCAAATAGTAGAAGATGAAGGTTTAGGAATTCCCATTTTGCTTGGTAATGAAGAAAAAATCCGGTCTATAATTGAAGAGTACAGATTAGACCTGCGCAAGAGTGTGATCATTGACCATGTAAAAGACAAAGAAAAAATCCGTGTTTTTGCACAAAAGTTATACGATAAAAGAAAGAGAAAAGGAATTACGCTGGAAGATGCAATACGGCTGATGCATGAGCGCAATTATTTTGGCACTATGCTGGTTGAAACCGGAGAAGCAGATGCATTTATATCTGGCATGACGAAAGATTATGCACAAGCCATCCTTCCGGCACTTCATGTAATTGGGGTCTCCAAAAATGTAAACAAGGTTGCTGGACTTTATATAGTCAACAGCAAAAAAGGCCCTTACTTCTTTGCCGATACTACAGTAAATATTGATCCAACGGTGGACGAGTTAGTTGAAATCATAGGTTTATCAGCAGACTTTGTACGAAGCCTTGAAGTTGTTCCAAGAGTGGCTGTATTGTCCTATTCTAACTTTGGTTCGGCCAAAGGAAAAGTCCCTGAAAAAACCATGATGGCTGCAAAGAAAGCCAATCAATTATATCCTGACTTATTAATAGAAGGTGATATCCAGGCAGATGTGGCCCTTAGGCCAAAGCTGCAGCAGGAAGTATTTCCTTTTTCAGAATTATCCGAGGAAGGTGCAAATACACTGATATTTCCCGATCTGGCTTCAGGAAATATTGCATACAAACTTTTGCACGAAATTGGCGGATGCGAAGTGATTGGCCCGATATTGCTTGGAATGGCCAAACCGGTCCATATTTTGCAGTTAGGAAGCTCAGTGCGGGATATAGTAAATATGGCGACCATTGCCCTAGTTGATGCTCAGGATTAAGGAATGGAAGGATAATCTAAAAATCTTCTGAACTTATTGGCAATACTTTTACTTTTGTTTTAAGAACTCAATAAATATGCGATCTTTTTTAATTGCTGCTTTTTTCCTGTTAAATGTTTGTGCACACGCCCAGTTAAATATTTCTGCCCCAGGTGTATCTGCTGAAAACAAAGTCAAACAACATGCAAATTGGTCATACAAAATTTACCCGTCTGAAATACAAGTAGGTAAAGAAGTTACTCTTGTTTTCAGTGTAAAAATCGAAGATGGCTGGTACATCTATTCTTCAGACTTTGATCCGAACCTGGGACCCATTGTGACCGCACTGAACCTTAAACCCAACAAAGACTTTGTAAAAATTGGAAAACTTGTCCCCAGCCATCCGAAACGCAAGTTTGATGACATATGGGGCGGTGAAATTTCTTACTTTGAAGAAAAAGCCGAATTCAAACAAAAAATTAAGATCCTCAAGGAAAATCCACTTATAGAGGGTACTGTTGAATACCAAACATGTACAATTAAAGACGGGGCTTGTGTTGGTGGTGAATATGACTTAAAAGTTTCAGGCTTAAAAGTCAGCCCTTTGATAAAGGATGCCAAAATGATTGCCAACCCTCCAGAGGTACCAGTCATCCCTTCTCATAAAATTATTCAGAAAGATTCTTCTGTTAAACTTAAGACTTCTTCAGTCAAAAGCAATTCAATTAAATCACAGGACAGCAGGTCCAATCCTACCCTTTCTTCTCCCAAAGAAGAAAAAAAAGAATTTTCACTTTGGGCATTTTTCCTAAAAGCATTTGTCTTTGGCTTGGCAGCTTTAATCACGCCTTGTGTCTTTCCGATGATTCCCATGACGGTTTCATTTTTCACTCACAGCAGCAAAACCCGTTCTGAAGCTGTTAGAAAAGCCTTGCTTTATGGATTATCGATTGTTGGAATTTACACTTTACTTGGAACAGGGGTTGCAGCTTTGTTTGGTGCTGATGCAGCCAATTTTATAAGTACTCATTGGTTACCCAATATCCTGTTTTTCGCTGTATTTGTAGTTTTTGCCGCTTCCTTTTTGGGGATGTTTGAAATTGTATTACCCTCCGGACTTGTGAATAAAATTGACCAGCAATCTGAAAAAGGCGGCTATGCGGGCATTTTCTTCATGGCCTTTACCATTGCACTTGTTTCCTTCTCTTGTACCGGACCTATAATCGGGACTGTATTGATTGAATCAGCTGGAGGAATGTTTGTAAAACCTATCATAGGGATGTTAGGTTTCTCTATGGCTTTTGCGATTCCTTTTACCTTATTTGCCATGTTCCCAAGCTGGCTGAAATCCTTACCTAAATCTGGTGGCTGGCTCAATTCTGTAAAAGTTACACTTGGATTTTTAGAACTAGCCTTTGCATTGAAGTTCTTAAGTCAGGCCGACCAGGTTTATCACTGGAGGCTTTTAGACAGAGAAGTTTTCATTGCTTTATGGATTGTAATTTTTAGTTTATTAGGGCTATACCTTCTGAAAAAAATAAAGCTTTCCCATGATGATGAGGATTACAACAGGCAATCTGTTTCTGTTCCAAGGTTATTGTTTTCAATTGCCTCATTTGCTTTTGTAGCTTACCTGGTTCCTGGAATGTATGGTGCACCGCTAAAGGCACTTTCTGGTTACCTGCCTCCTGTATCTACTTTAGATTTTCAAAGCAATGTCAGTAAATCCAATAGTGAGGAATCGGTACACAATCCTTTATGTGAGGTTCCCAAACACGAAGGTTTGCTTCATATCCCTCACAATTTGCCTGGTTACTTTGATCTGAAACAAGGCCAGACCTGCGCAATGATTCAGAATAAACCTGTTTTTATAGATTTTACCGGTCATGGCTGTGCAAATTGCCGGGAAATGGAAGCCAATGTCTGGAGCAATCCTGAAGTATTAAAAAGATTAAGGGAAAATTTTGTTGTTGTTTC
>JANYCH010000282.1 GCA_025360395.1 Cytophagales bacterium
CATAAACATTCAAATCGGGCATATCATCAACTGTTATAACTGCCCCCGAAGTTTTAATTGATGTTTCAAGATCGGCGATTACATCACCTAATAAATTTTTTATATTGACATAAGTGAGTTTTTTATTTAGTCCAAGGCGGGAAAAATCCAGAAGCGATTTTATTAAAATGCTCATCCTTTTGGTTGCATTATTCACAGACTTCAGATAACTTCTAGCATTATCATCTAATAAATCAATGTAATCTTCTTCAAAAACCTGCATATAGTTGCAAACTGTACGGAGTGGTTCCTGAAGGTCGTGCGAAGCCACGTAGGCAAAAAGTTCAAGTTCCTTATTTTGCTTTTTTAGTGTAGCTTCCTGCAACTTTCTTTCGGTGATATCAACTATAGAAGCCAGTACCATATTCCCTTTTGCGGTTTCTATAGGGTTAAGCCCTATTTCAACCTGCAACTCTGTTCCGTTTTTTCTTAAGGCAAAAAGATCAACACCATCCACCATTGACCTTTGGATTAATTTTTCTGCAAACGCTTGTTTATGATCATGGTGATTGTTGCGAAACCTTTCGGGAATAAGCATTTCTAGTTTAATCCCAACAAGTTCATTCCGTTCATAGCCAAACAATTTTTCAGTCTGGTTATTTACCAATGTTATAAGCCCTTCTTCATTGATCAGGATCATGGCATTTGGGGCAGATTCTACCACAAGCCGAAATTGTTCTTCTGCTTTTTTTAGTTCGTTATTTGCCAGGTTTAACTCTGCGGCACGTTTCTCTTTTTCTTCATTTTGAAAAGCCAGTTCTTTGTTTGCAATATTTAATTCGGCTGCACGTTTTTCTTTTTCTTCATTTTGAAACTGAAGCTCTTTATTTGCAATAACGAGTTCTGTGGCCCTTTTCTCTTTTTCACCATTTTGGAAAGCAAGTTCATTGTTGGCTATAATCAATTCTGCAGCCCTGTATTCCTTTTCTCTGTTTTGAAAAGCAAGTTCTTTGTTGGCTATGTTTAATTCAGCTGCACGCTTTTCTTTTTCTTCATTCTGAAAAACCAGCTCATGGTTGGCAACAATGAGTTCAGCAGCACGTTTTTCCTTTTCTTCATTCTGAAAAGCAAGTTCCTTGTTGGCGATGTTTAACTCTGCGGCACGCTTTTCCTTTTCTTCGTTTTGAAAAATGAGTTCCTTATTGGCAATAAAAAGCTCAGCAGCCCGTTTTTCTTTCTCTTTGTTTTGAAAGATCAACTCTTCATTTGCTATTATTAATTCTGCGGCGCGTTTCTCTTTTTCTTCATTCTGAAAGGCAAGTTCCTTGTTGGCGATATTTAACTCTGCTGCACGCTTTTCCTTTTCCTTATTCTGAAAAATGAGCTCTTTGCTTACTGTCGCTGCTTGATCAATTTCTTTTGACTCGCTTTCCATTATTAAAATTTAAACCATCCCTGAACTTCCAACCTTCACCAAAAAATGCGGACAAAAAATAACTATGAATATTAAGATCTTGTAAAGTAATCAGACACAAAAGCATGCTGCTGGTTGTCAGTCATTTTATCAGACTGCTTCGTATCAATTTTTATTTTTTCGAAATGCCTGTCTGCCTTCAATAAATTAAAAAGCTCAATTTTGGCATCTGTAGGCCCAAAGAGCAAAACCTCATCAAAATGTTTAATAGCCTCCCCTATTTCTTTGTAATATTCTGAAAGATGCTGCTGTTCCTTATGGTTCTTTTTATTTTCACTTGAATCTTCACTGTGTTCATGCCCGCTATGAAGGGACTTTGCTGTTATAATTTTAGATTCTAAAGTAACAGTTGAATATTCCATAATATTTGCACTGGAATGGTCCATCCAGATACCTACTTTTTTTAACGGCTGGTTCATAATTATTTTTGATTATTAAAATTGAAAATATTTTATACTTAAAAGTTATACTTAAAATACTGAATTTTGCAGATATCACACATTCTCCAGGTTTCCAATCCTTTTGTGTTTCAATTGTCTGTAGAATGAAGGTGTTAAACCAGTAATTTTTTTAAATTGGTTCGACAAATGGGCAACACTGCTGTAATGTAATTTGTAAGCGATCTCTGTTAGGTTCTGTTCGTCATAAAGAAGGAGTTCCTTTACCCTTTCTATTTTATGATTTATTATAAACTGCTGGATAGTAATCCCTTTTACTTCTGAAAAAATATTTGAAAGATAGGTATAGTCATAACCCAATTTCTCACTTATAAATTCTGAATAGTTTCCTTTAGGTAATTCGTCAGAATAGTGCACCATTTCTGTGATTACATTCTTGATCTTTTCGATTAGGATAGCACGTTTATCATCCAGCAATTCCAAACCCGAATTCTGCAGATTGTATTTTAGTGCTTCGTGTTGCAGATAGGTAATATCATGCAGTATTTCTACCATGCCCAGTTCTACAACAACACAATGTATCCCAAGTTTTGTAAGTTCTTCTTTTACCATCATTTTGCAACGCAAACTGACCATGTATTTAATGTAAAGTTTCATAAGCACTTTCGGAAAGCCCGAAATTTTAAGTGGATTACTTCTATAAGCATTAATCATGCCCCCGAAATAAATTGTCCCAAATAATTGAATATCAACATTATATTATATTACAATAATTATCCTGAATGTCCCCTAAAACTTTACCTAAGCTTAGCAGGCCTAACAATGGCTAACTAAAAATCATTTGTAAAAAAACCAAAAAATCCCTTACCTTGAAAATACAGGTAAGGGATTGAATAAGAATCAGGTTATTTACTGTTGGGAGACCAATCTTCCGGTTTGAATGGTCTGGCCATTACTTGAAATTTTGTAAACATAAAGACCAGAAGGAAGGCTGCTGGTTTCCAGAACTGTAACCTGGTTATTTAATGGGGCACGCATCATTTCCTCACCTGCAACATTGTAAATAGTAACTGTACCATTGTTTAAAAGTGAAAGGTTATTAAAAGTAATGGTTGCGGTAGTAC
>JANYCH010000323.1 GCA_025360395.1 Cytophagales bacterium
ATTTATTGCCAGGACAGGTACCGTTAATATTACGGCTTCAGGTACGCCTAATATAAACTCAGGTGGGGCAAGTACTAGCACCCAGGCTTTTTATAACTTAAACATTGCAAATTCTACCTGTGGCTATACTACCCTTACGAATGCAACTTACATTAAGAATGATTTGAACATTGCTGTTGGAAGCAGTTTCCAGAATGGAGCAAATGCCTTGTCTGTTGGAGGTAATTTTAATAATAACGACCGTTTCTCACAAGGTACAGGTGCACTTACTTTTACATCGGACCAAACAGGTTCCAAGTCGTTCATTGCTGTATCTACCAATGCTACTTGTGGTGCATCGCAATATCAAACAATGAATGTGAATTTGGGCGCAGGTTCAAAAATAACTCAATATGGAAGTGCTACCATAACCAATGCCCCTTTTAGCCTGAATTCAGGTACTTATAAGCTGAATTCCAATATTCTTGCATTCAGTAGCAATGCTGCAAGTATTCTTACCATAGCCTCAGGCGCAGTATTGGATATAGACTCGGGTGCTTCTCTTCTTGCCAACAATACAGTTACCAACAACGGTACTTTCAGAATGGTGGGAACCCAGGCACAACCTGCACAATTTGGCAGGAACGGTGCTGCAACACTTACCTTTGTTCAGAACAATCCAACAGCACTTATTCAGGCAAGAGATTATACCGTTACAGGAACTACCGGTAATGGTATCCAAATTCTGAATGGTTCTATAGATCCTACTTATAATTTTAAAAACGGTGCATTTTCGGGAGGTGCATCAGGCGCAGGAAACGCTTATTTGTCTATAAACAGTACCGTTATTGCTGCCCTACCTTCTAGTTTGGTATTAACAGGAATGGTATTTAATGCTGGTACCGGAACTCCTCTTGCCAATTTAAAAGTAGCTGATGGGCTTGTTTTCAGTGGAACTAAAACTATTTCATTGCAAAATGCGTCAGGTGCTTTGGCAGGCTTTGCTTTTGAAAATGATAATCCCGGCTTGAGTGCGACCACTGGTTGGTATAGATGGAGTTATCCAAACGCCAAGTTTTGGGATGGAAACGGTATTGCTGCAAATACTTCGTGGAATACAGCAGCCAACTGGTTCCCCGATGGGGTGCCAACTGTTACAGATACTGTCTACATGGATAACTCTATCCTGGCTTCCAGTTATTCTATAAACCTTGATGTAGTAGACACTGCACGTGCTGCTTCTTTAGTTATTCAAAGAACTGGTGCTTTAACCATCAATTTAAATGTACTAGCCAAATCATTAAAAATAGCTAAAGGAATTAGCGTTGGTATTGGTTGTACAGTTAATGGAGGTTCAGGTTCTATTTTGTCAGGGGGTTCATGGTCTAATTCAGGAACTTTTACGGCTGGTACAAGTACAGTTATCCTTAATGGTAATTCACTCGCTTTTACTGTTGCATCCGGGGCTCAGCCATTCTATAACTTCTATTTAAAAGGTTCAAATGCTTCCTATGCATTATCATCGGCTATGGTGGTAAATAACGATGTGACAATAGATCCTACCAATACACTGGATGCTTCTTCTTCCAATTTTAATATAACAATAACGGGAAACTGGTTGAATAACGGAACTTTTAACCCGAGGATCACTGCAAGGGTAACTTTCAATAAGACCACTGGTACCCAGAATATAACCAATGGGCCATTCAACGATTTGTACTTATCGTGCACAAGCACTGCTACTAAACTCTTGCTTTCAAACCTTACAATTAACAGGGATTTGAACATTGGAACCAATACAATATTCAACGTAACCGGAAATAATGTTTTTGTAGGCAGGAACTGGACCAATGACAATACTTCAGGAACTGGTTTCTCTCAAACCGCTGGTTCAACTGTTTATTTTACAGGCGCAGGCCAGTCTATTGACAACAGTGTTTCTGCCACTGCAATTACTTCTTTCCAGAATGTGACATTGTTGGGAACCGGGACAAAGACCTTGTTCAAGAATTCAATTATCAATGGAGACTTTTTAATTGCAGCCGCTGGAGTGAATGTTGATTTCAGCACATTTGCTTTGCAGGGAAATGGTTCTACCAGCCAATACATTGTTTCCTCTAATGGAACATCAATCGTAAGGGGAACCGGAACTTTCCTTACAAACTTTTCATCTGTTTCTCTGGCCTCCAACAGTACGGTACAATATATCCCTGCCAATGCAGGAGTGAACGATCCTCAAACTATAATGCCTTTGCCAAACGGTGCATCTTACGGTAATGTTACTTTAAGTACTAGGACTGCAACTGCAGTATCAAATAAAGCTTTGTCGGCTGATATTATAATTTCAGGTAACCTGAACATCAGCGATTCATCGCAGTTATTAATCAATAATAAATCCGTAACCCTAACAGGTAACCTGGCTCTGGCAAGTGCTGGAACCAGGCAAATAAACTGGGGTACTCCTGGTGGGACAGGAACACTTATCCACAATGGTACTGCTACATATAACTGGCAGACAAGCTGGGCCATCAGCTCGTTCATAAAAGGCTTTAATAAT
>JANYCH010000374.1 GCA_025360395.1 Cytophagales bacterium
GTTGTAAAAGGCAATGAATTTGAACTAGTGCAAAACATACATATCCTGACATCTTCCGCCAGGTCTTTCATTTTTTCTATCCCTTCTTCAAGGTAAAGGTCTTTAATAGTTCCCATAATATTTTTTATCATAGGGCTAAAACTTCATGCCAGTTGCCTGGCAATCAATCAATTTATTACTCTATTTTTTTAAAACATCAGGCTGAGATGCATTCTCAATCAGTAATTTAAAAGATTCAATGAAATTGATCAGGTCAGTTTCTGTTTTAGTGTCTTTAATATTTCCATTTTCATCCACCTTTCCTTTAATGCCCTGGATCAGGAGTGTAGTGTTATCTGTAAACCTTGCCTCTATTGTTTTCATAATCAGCTTCAGTTCTTCATGCCCTTTCTCTCCATGAGCCGAAGCAGTAATAAGACCGCAAGGCTTTTGCTGAAAGATGGTGGTGGATACACACCATTCTATAGCATTTTTTAGTCCGCTTGGAATGCTGAAAACATATTCCGGTGTACAGATTATAATTCCATCTGAAGATACAATTTCTTTCCTAAGCTTGATTATTTGGGCTGGAGGCTTGCTGTCCGATAAATCCGGGTCGAAATGAGGGAGAGTGGACAATCTGTCAAAAACTAACAGATCAAAGTTTGCATGCTTATTTCTTTCTATCCAGTTAACAAGTTTAAGATTTGAAGAATTTTTGTTAGCGCTCCCGATAATGGCCAAAATTTTCTTCCGCATGGTCATTGTTGATTAAATAAATTATTCATTTGAAGAATTAATCCCTTGTTCTTTAAGTTTTTCGAGCCCTGTTATCATTGCTTGTAGTTTTTCTGCTGAGTGTCCGTGCCAAATGGTTACTTCACCTACAACCCTGAAAGGATGAACAGATCTATAAGACTTAGTTGGATTGCCGGGGAATTTCTTGTCTGTTAAATCAGGATCATCTTCAATTTCTCCCGTCGGCTCTACCAAATATATTCTTTGTTTTCCGTCTCCTATCGCAAGTTCGGCACCCCAGATCGCAGCATCCAAGGTGGCAGAAAGAAAAATGAACTTAGCATTTTTTCTTAGGCCATAATTAGAATTAAAACTTGGTTTAATAAAGTCGCCAATTTTCAAGTCGAATTTTGTACCGTGGAAATATGTTTGCGAAAATGGGGTAGGTGAGAGCATGGATTTTCAGATAACAGACATAAATTAAAACCTTTTTGTAAATAAATAGGTTAGACAGTTATCAAAAACCTAATTGTAGGTTTTGTTATTGTTATTAAAGAAGTAAAATTTTTTCTCTATTTTTTGACAGTTTTTCTGTCTTACGAACATAAAATATTTTGATACGTAAGTTTAAATACATCATATATAAATATCATGGAAAGTGTTTAATAAATGAGGAAGTTTCGTTCAATATTATTGTTAATTAGCGCAGTATTTACTTTTCAGAATGTTATTTCTCAGAACAGGGTAATAGTCAATGGTGGATTTGAGAATCCTGTTTTTACAGGATCATTTTTCGTTGCTAATAACGCTCCTTCCACTGTACCGGGAACACGAATACCTGGATGGAACTCTACTCAAGATTTGATTGAATTACAGCAATTTACTACTGGAGGTGGTGTTTCAGCAGTAGGTAGTCAACATGTTGAACTTAACTCAAATGCAGTTTCCCGTATTTATCAGAACATGTTCCTTGTTTTTGGAGAAAACTTACCCTATTCATACTATCACCGTGGCAGGTTGGGTATAGATGTTATGCAATTTAACATTTATGATATATCCGGATCTACAAAACTTGCTATAATAGATTCTTCTTATGCTGATACTTTGGTTTGGCAATTTAACAGCGGTTCTTATAAAGTTAATGTACCGACTGGTAATTATCAGGTATCTTTTGAGTCAATATCTGCAGCTGGGGGCAAACCAGGCTTTGGAAATCTTGTTGATGAGATAAATATCAGTCTTCCGCCTTTAGTTACATTTACAAAACCTTATTTTTCAGCAGCAGAAAATACTATCTCCCTACCAGATATTAAAGTAAGTGGGATTGTTCCTGCTGGTGGCCTAACTATAACTTTTTCAGCAAATTTATCTAATGCATCTGCCGGAAGTGATTATACCTTATCAAATTTAATAATTCCAGCAGGTCAGTATACATTCCAATCTGATAGTTTTCCAATTCCACTTACTATTATAAATGATAACATTCTGGAGTTGGATGAAAATATAGCGATTACAATAAATTCATTGGGTAATGGTTTGGTTACGACAAATGCTGAAGGTATTTATAGTACAACTTATTATACAATATTAAATGATGATACTTTTGATGCGGGCCCTAATCAAACTGTTTGCCCGGGTGATAGTGTTGTTGTTAACGCAACAGGCCGTTCTTCTCCAACATGGAACAAAGGCATTTTACAAGGAAAGAAGTTTGCATCCCATTCAACTACAACAAGTTATACAGTTAGGGACTCTATTATTACCAATAACCTTATTTTAAATCCAGATTTTAGTTTAGGAAATTCCGGTTTCGAATCGCAATATCAATATGATTCAAGGAGCGATTCTACTTTTAATAGCGTTTTTCTTCATGGGGGTGATTATAATGTGGTAGCGAACCCACATTTATCTAGTAAATACCAAGCTGATATAGGTGACCATACAACTGGCGCAGGAAATATGATGAATGTGGATGGTTCATCTGTGGCTAATCTGATCATTTGGCGGCAAACTATTGGAGTGGCGCCAAACACTGATTATGTTTTTTCTATTTGGGTAAATAGTTTCACGGGAATTAGCCCTCCTGTAATCCAGTCAAGTATAAATGGACAGAATCTTGGCAATACTTTCACACCATCAAATAATCAGGTATGGGAACAGTTTTCTCAAACCTGGAACTCAGGAGCCAATACCGTTGCAGATATCAAGATAATTTCTAATAACCTAAACTCTTTTGGAAATGACTTTGCATTTGATGATATATTTTTTGGAGGGATAATTAGGTTATCTGATTCATTGAAGATCATTATAACTGCCCCTTCTGCACCTACTACTAAAGATATTGATACATGCCAGCAAGCAGGGAATTATACATTGACAGCTTCAGGAACAAACCTTGTGTGGTATGATTCAATTTCTGGTAATTCTGGACGTACCACTATTGCACCAGTAATAAGCCTTAACCTACCCGATACTTTAACTAAATGGGTAAGTCAAACTATAAACGGCTGCGAAGGGCCAAGATCATCGCTAAAAATTGCTATACGAAAAACCCCTGCCTTAACCATTGTCAAAAGCCTTGATACCTGTCAGACACCTGGAAGTTATACAGTTCAAGCAACGGGATCAGGATTAAAATGGTACAATACATCGTCTGGAGGAACTTCCAGTAATATTGCCCCAGTAATTGACCTGAACGTACCTGATACTATATCTTATTGGGTTAGCCAGACACTAAACGGATGTGAAGGGCCCCGGGGAAAGGCAGATGTAATGGTAAAGTTAATGCCTTTGGCACCTGTTACCTCTAACTTTGATACCTGCCAAACCACCGGGACATATTCATTAAAAGCCTCAGGGACAGGATTGGGATGGTATACGACTGCTACTTCAGGATCGAGAGTTACCACAACCCCTTCGTTTAACCTCAACATTCCGGTTAACACTACCAGATGG
>JANYCH010000378.1 GCA_025360395.1 Cytophagales bacterium
CTTCTTCTGAAAGCTCCAAATCCTGAGCTGCAAATGCTTTGTGCTTATGACCAACAATGATCAAATTCAGGGATTTGTCCTTTAAAAGCCGGAAAGCTTCGATTAATCTTTTCAGATTTTTCCTGGGATCGAATGAAGCAACAGTGAGAATATAATTTTCGTAATCTGGTTTTTCATTTACAGGTTGCCAAAAAGAATCAACGGCATTAGGCACTACGTGAATTTTATCAGCCGGCACACCTGTTTGCCTCATTATATCCTGTTTAGTAAAATTGCTAACGGTAATAATGCATTTTGACCTTTTTATAACCAGAGGAAGTAGAAATTTGTAGTAATACCTGGCCTGAAAAGAATACCATTCAGGATTTGTTAAAGGAATTATATCATGAATGCAAGTAATGTTATTCTTGATTAGTAGGGAACAAGTATTTCCAGGGTTGAACCACCAGTTGTTATTGTTTGAAAATAAAAATGGTGCTTGTATTTGTTCCCAAAAGGCACCTTTGACTTTGCCTTTTTTCAATATAGTCCATCCTTCAGGAACTTTTATGTTATCAGGAGCAATTAATTTTGCTTCAGGAAATATTTTTGCAAGTCGCCTTGTGACTTCCATTGAAAATCTTCCAACTCCGGATATATCTTCTTCTAAAAACCTGACATTAAAAAATAGCATATTTTTAGATTTTTAGAACCTTTTTCCTTTTCCATTTATGCTTCCCAACAGGTTTTTGTAGGCTTTATAAAGTCCGTATATGCTTAAGTTCTTCATGGTCCTTACCATCAATTCTTTAGCATATATTTCATAATATTCTAATTGAACATTTGTTGGATTTAAAAATAGAAGTTTTATTTCAAGAACTTCTTTCAAAGACTTTTTCCAATGAAGGTCCGACATTCCACGCAAGCTCATGTTTGATATACATTGGTCCAATACTAAAAATTTGCAACCCTTTATATAAAATCTGAGCATAAGCTCATAATCGGAAGCGAGTTTGAATTGCAAATTGAAATTGCCATGCTGGAGGTAAGTTTTTTTCTTTACGAAAACAGTGGGGTGGTTTAAGGACATTTCCTTTTTTAATCTATCCAGGACTGCCAAACTTAATTTGCCCTTTTCATTTCCGTCCCAATATTGCATGTTGCCACAAACTACTTCTATCTCTTTCTGCTTTATAAAAGCATTTCCGACCGCACTAAGGACACCATCCTCATACCAATCGTCAGCATTTATAATTCCAATAATTTCTCCTTTGGCTTTTAAAATGCCTTTGTTCATGGCATCAAATGGACCTTTATCCGGTTCAGAAATAACCAAAGAGAGATAATTCTGATATTTGCCAATTACCTCTAAGGTATGATCCTTTGATCCACCATCAATAATAATATACTCAAGGTGAGGATATTGCTGAGAGATGACACTTTTTATGGTCTTTTCTATGGTAGCTGAAGCATTATAACAAACAGTGATAATGCTTATCTGGGGAACATTATCTTCCATGGTCTTCATTTACAGCTTTATATACATCAAGGGTTTTTTTTGCAGTGATATCCCAAGTGAAAAGTTTGATCCTTTCTTTTCCTGCCTGAACCAGTTTTGAAATTCCTTCGTGGTCGTCCCTGGCTTTATACATTGCTGAAATCAGAGTATTAGGATCATTTTTCTGAAAATACAAAGCTGCTTCTCCTGCAATTTCAGGAAAACAACTTGCATTGTTAAGTATCAAAGGACAACCGGCTTCAAAGGCTTCTAAAATAGGAATGCCAAACCCCTCATAATCAGATGGAAAGATTAGAGCAATTGCATTTTGATATAATTCACTTAATTGTGCATCAGTGACGAATGGGATAATGTTAATTGATTGATTTAATCCTGAATCACTAATAATCTTTAATTCCATTTCAGTTGCATTCCCTCCACCTGCAGCAATCAAGCTAATATCAGTGTTACCTTTTAAATATTCAGCAATTGTCTTTATCAGGAAAGTAAAGTTTTTGTATTCGTCTCTTTTCCCGACAAACAGAAAATACTTTTTGCCTGAATTTTTATCAGTCTTTGTTCGCCCTTCTTTATTTAAAAATGAGGAATTACCATGCCAGATTACGCTTACCTTGGAAGGGGAAACTGATGGATAAAAGTGCAAAAGATCTTTTTTAGTATGTTCTGAAATGGAAATAATATGAGATGCTTTTTCAATCAGCACTTCTTTATTTTTCCTTATTTTTTCCTGGTTTGACCATTTTCCAGGATACAACTCATGGATCATATCATGAACCGTGATTACAAAAGGATTATCGCCAATTGCCTTGAGAAAATACGTATCGTAATAGGTTGGATGAAAAATATCATGTGATTGCTGGCGGATTTTATAATTCGTAACAAACCTGTTCACGTTATTATACAAAGTCATGCTTCCGGGAAATTTTCCATTTAAAATTGAGATGGAATTATTTCTGTCGAAAGTTTTCAGATAAGCATTGTCTGACAAAACCGTGCTTATCTCTGCGGAAGTGTTTTCAATTCTATTGCAACCCGATGCCAGTTCCACAATATATCTGGAAATACCACCAAACCGCTGGTAAACAAATGTCTGGTGATCAAAAAGGATTTTCATCTTTAAAATATTTACCAGCCAGGTACATCTATACCTAATTTTTTACCTACAAAAACTTTGGTTTTATGTTTTAGTAATTGCCAGGGTGTTTTTAGTACTCCTATTATTTTGTAAATCTGTAAGTTGTAATCGTATTGAGGATAAATAAAATCTGGGTGTTTTAATGATTCACAATCTATTGGAACAACGGGCATATTAAGAAAAGACTGCCCTTGTGTAGATGTATGAACACCATCCGAACCAATATTCTGAACAAGATTATATTTTGGTACGATGCTTAAACCATTATTAAAAATGCAGGAGTACCACCACTGAATATCCCAGGTATCAAAACCGTGGTAGTGAACAATATCGAACATTCCTTTATAATGATTTGCTAATCTTTTTATCGGAAAGAGCCAGTATAAATCTCCTCTTTGTCTTTTCAATTCCCAGGAGCTGATATCGACATTG
>JANYCH010000390.1 GCA_025360395.1 Cytophagales bacterium
TGCTTATTTAAGTTATGAGAGGACAATGACCAAAAAACTTTCAATCCAGATAGGTTTAAATTATATCCACGACAGAAATGTGCCATTTGCAGATAATTTTAGACCGCTAAATGAAAATGAAAGCCCAATAATAGGTATGAAAATGAATGGTTGGGGGATTACACCTGAATTACGTCTTTATACTTCTACTAATAAAATCGCACCTGGTGGATTTTATATTTCTCCTTATTTCAGATATACTCATTATTCATTCTGGAGAAGTGGTTATGAATACAGATACCAAGACATGTATGACGAGAACAGGCCTAAAACCAGTAATATAAACTTTAACGGAACTGCCGTATTTATTGGTGGAGGGATTATGATAGGCCATCAATGGATTGTTAGAAAGAATTTATCAGTTGATTTCTGGATATTAGGTTTAGGTATTAGTTCAGGGAAATTTGAACTTAATGCCATGTCAAACAACATGGATTCTCGATATTTCCAGAAAGGAAACAATTTTTCTGATGAGATAACAGACAATATGAAAGCCCCTCAATTCGGTTGAAATTACCAGCGGGACCAATTATGTCAATGCCAGTTCGAGCCGTACACTTCCATGCTTGAGAGGTTTAGGCCTCAATGTGGGATTTGCCTTTTTAATTCTAAATCGCAAGTTTCAGATTTTATTGCAATGATTAAGTTCCGATCTTCGGACTAAAATTGCAAGTGAACAACCTGGCACATAAACATTATCAAATAATTGCTGAAGCACTTGATTTTATCAAGTCAAATTTCAAAGAGCAGCCCAGCCTGGAAGTCCTTGCCGAAAAAGCGAACCTTAGTCCATTTCATTTTCAAAAAGTGTTCAGTGAATGGGCTGGGACAAGCCCGAAAAAGTTCCTGCAGTTCACAAGTTTAGAATATGCCAAAAGATTATTAAGGGATCATCAGGCAACTCTCTTTGAAACAGCCATAGAAACTGGTCTATCCGGAACAAGTAGGTTACATGATCTTTTTATTACAATCGAAGGAATGTCTCCGGCAGAGTACAAAAATGGCGGGATAAACCTTTCTATAAATTATAGTTTTGCTCAAACAATATTTGGCAATATTATAATTGCTTCGACAAGTAAAGGCATATGTTACCTGGCTTTTTATGAAGATCCCGCTACTGCCATAAGTTTATTGCAGTTTAATTTCCCGAATTCTTCCCTGATCTTACAAGAAGATGAACTTCATAAGAATGCTTTGAGAATTTTACAAGGTGGTGTACAAAATAATCTGGGTCAAATAAAGCTCCATCTAAAAGGAACAGATTTTCAACTTAAGGTTTGGGAAGCACTTTTGAAAATTCCTTCAGGGAAGCTTAAGACTTACGGAGCAATTGCTGAAAGCACTGAAAGTCCAGGTGCCTCAAGAGCCGTTGGAACCGCAATAAGCAAAAACCCTGTCGCTTTCCTTATCCCATGTCACAGGGTAATACAAAGTTCAGGGGTTATCGGCGGTTATATGTGGGGCAATACAAGGAAAATGGCCATGATAGGTTGGGAAGCTGCCAAATTAGGTTTTGATTATTAATTCTTCTTTTGAATTTAGCCAAAAATAGGACGGAATAAGATTTTTTATTTTTGCTAATGATTCCGCTGTTTAGGATGTTCCGAATAAGCCCGGTCTGCCTTATTAAAAGTGTACGAACAACTGCTAAATGCCCACTGGTTTAAGTGTTCAGAAGGGCCACTTAAACGCATCGATCTGAAGCTTTAGGTTTGGTCCTTTGTCCAAACTCTTGCGTAACCAATCTTCATCAATATAATTTTTAACCTTGTCATTGTAAACTATATAAGTAGACTTAGTTATTCATACCCCAAACTATCATTAGGATAAGTATTTGTCAGAAATGAAATGGAAAAATAAAGTCTGTTTATACGATCATTAAAATTAATTATATTCCTCTTTAAGCATTCATTGTATTGTATGACCTTTGTAAATTCTAAATTTCTTCAAAATCGAAACTGACCTTTATCAAAATTAACAATTAGCACATGAAAAAGATAGCGTTCATATTAGTAATGGGTGTAGGTACAACTACCACCTTTGCACAAAAAATACAAAAATCTGCTGTGCCTGAAGCGGTGAAATCTTCGATGCAAAAACAATTTCCAATCGCCAAAGAAGTAAAGTGGGACAAAGAAGGCAGCAACTTTGAGGCCAGCTTTGACCTGAACGAAAAGGACCAGTCCGTCTTATTTGATCCTCAGGGAAATATTCAGGAAACTGAAATGGAAATCGAGAAGAAGGAACTACCTATTGGGATTCTGGATTATGTGAAACTACATTACAAAGGAAAAGAAGCGAAAGAAGTTGCAAGAATCACTGATGCTCAAGGATCTGTTACTTTCGAAGTTGAGGTAGGTGGAAAGGATGTTATATTTGATTCTAACGGTAAATTTTTAAAAGAATCAAAAGAATAATTTTTAAACCCGGCACGTTTCGAAACTTGCCGGGTTTTATTTCTTATTATTCCAAAGGTTATCCAATCGATTGGTTTATGAAAATCCTCATTATTGAAGATGAAAAAGAACTGGCTTTCAGTATTTCGGAATATCTGAAAACTGAGAATTACAGGTGTGAATTTGCGTTTACTTTCGCAGAAGCTTTTTCTAAAATTACTACCTATGAATATGATTGCATCCTTCTTGATTTGATGTTGCCCGGAGGAGATGGATTAAAAATCCTTCATGAATTAAAACAAAACAGCAGACAGGAAGGCGTTATAATTATATCAGCCAAAGATTCACTCCAGGATAAAATAGATGGTCTTCAGATTGGTGCTGATGATTATTTGCCTAAACCTTTTCACCTTTCAGAACTTAGTGCAAGGATTCATTCTGTGATCCGGAGAAAACAATTTGGAAATACTAACAAGATCCAAGTCAACGAATTGCAGATTGATCTTTTGTCGAAGATTGCCAGTATTGGGACTGTGACAATTCCGTTGACCAAAAAGGAATTTGAATTGCTTCTTTACTTCATCGGGAACAAAAACAGGGTAATTTCAAGAAGTGTTTTGGCTGAGCATCTGTCAGGAGACATGGCAGACATGTTGGATAATCATGATTTTGTATATGCCCATGTTAAAAATCTTAAAAAGAAACTTTCAGAGGGAGGAAGTGAAGAGTACATCAAAACAGTTTACGGCCTTGGTTACCGCTGGGAATCATGAATAAGCTAATCAATAAAACATTATTCTATTTTATATCTATAGCAATTTTGTTGTTGGTAATCAGCGCTCCATTGTTCTATTATATGATGGAGAGGCTTTATCTGGAAGATGTAAATGAATCTATCCTTATAAGAAAGGATGAGTTTAAACTGAACCATTTACCAACACTTACTTTTAACGACATAGCAAATTTTAATAGGTTTAACAGAGATGTTCAGATTTTAGGTGATACCATATCCCCAATCCAGGACCAAATCAGCCTGCAATACTTTTGGGACAAGGTTCCAAACGAGAGTGAACCTTATCAGGTTCTTTACACACGCATTTATATTCAAAATGAACATTACTGGCTGATGGTCCGGATGAATTTAGTCGAGTCTGAGGACCTGATTAAAACTCTTACCGGTTTATACCTTACCATATTATTTATTCTGTTAGTGGTCCTTTTTCTTATTATCAGTGTTGTATCTAAAAAATTGTGGAGCCCATTTTATGATACCCTTGAGAAAATAGACGATTTTAACCTGGAACAATCTTTATTCCCTCAGTTTTCTAAAACTAAAACCGAAGAATTTAAACAATTGAATTCTGGCCTGGAGAAGCTGATCAAACAAAATCTAGATGCCTATAAAACACAAAAAGAATTTACTGAGAATGCATCTCATGAACTGCAAACCCCGCTAGCTGTTTTTCGTTCTAAACTGGATGTTTTACTTCAGGAGCCTGGGTTAACGGAAAATCAGGCCACCATAATTTCATCACTTTACGATGCGTGTTCCCGGCTGGCAAGGATTAATAAGAACCTTTTGCTCCTTTCAAAAATTGAAAACCAATATTTTACAGAAAAAACAGAGGTCAATGTTGTAAAGCTGCTTCAAGAATCAATCCCTTACTTTAACGAACAAGCGCAAGCTAAAAATTTAAAAATCGTTCCAGATATAGCTCATTCAGAACTGGTTATTTTGGCAAATAAGGGCCTGATAGAGATCCTTATAAACAATCTTCTATTGAATGCTATCCGCCATAACTATCAAAATGGGAAGGTTCAAATCGAGATAAAGCTAAACCAACTAATAATTTCCAATACAGGCAGTCCGGATCCCCTTGACCTGAATAAGTTGTTCAAAAGGTTTTCCAAAACCTCAGAGAACGCCCATAGCAGCGGTTTGGGACTGGCTATCATCTATGAAATATGTGAAATGCATGGATGGAAGGTCAACTACCAGTTTTTAGACAGAAGCCATACTTTTTCAGTAACCTTCTGAAATTCAAAGTTTCTTCTAAATCTACCTTCACCTTTGATTGAATCTTAAACAAGCACTTTCAGCAGACTGAATAATTAAAATACTTATGTTCATATGATTAACTTTAAAACATTTACTTACCTAGTGTTTATGGCTTTGCCTTTAACTTTAGCCGCACAAACTGACAATATTCCTATGCCTGAACAAGATAAGCTGCCTTTCGCAATTGCGAATGAAAAAAAGCTTTCTGGGGAAGATCTTGCAAATAAGAAGGAAGGTATTTATTTAACTGGTGCACCAGACATAAGTTCTGATCCAGTCAATGGTTTTGGTTATGGGGCAGAAGGGTCAATATATTTTAATGGCAAAAGAAGTGATCCATTTTTTGCCTATACCCCATACCGCAAAAGGTTAGATGTAGTTTTATTTAACACGACTAAATCCCAAAGAGAACTAATGCTGAAATTAGATATTCCCTACATCTTCAATTCAAAATGGAGATTAAGGGTAGAGGCTGGCTATGAATCAAATCCCAATCTTTTATACTTTGGAAATACCGAACAAACTTTAAATAGGCTTCAATATTTTCAAAATGGCGACTCCTCCCATGCTATACAAAATGATTTAAAGTATAAAGATTATGAAGGCTCTCTCACAGGAATTAATGAAAATCATAACCGTTATACCAAAGAAGAATATATTTTCAATATTAGTGCTGAACATTCATTTTGGGACAGTAAACTTCGATTACTTGGTGGTTTTGAACTTGCAGATTTTACAATTACGCCGTTTTCGGGTAATTCACTGCTGAAAAATGATGCCAATGCAAACAAAATAATTGGAGTAGGACATGGGCTTATTAGCATCTTGCAAGCAGGAGTTGTGTACGATACCAGGGACCTTGAACCTGATCCCGGAAAAGGGATATTTGCAGAAATTACTGATGAGTTCTCTTCACAGGCCATAGGCTCTAAGTTTAATTTCAATAAAATCTTTGGACAAGTTAAGGTGTATCAGAAACTGTTTCCAGGACTTTTTAAAAAGGTTGTGTTTGCAGCCCGGATGGGAATGGGATATACAGGAGGAGATGCTCCTTTCTTTGAATACCAGGATGAATGGAGTTCCGAAGGAAGTATAGAAGGATTAGGTGGAGCACATACACTTAGAGGGTATAAACAAAGCCGATTTCTCGCAAGGGTAATGAATTTTGGAAATGCTGAATTGCGTTGTCGTTTTGCACAAACAACTATCTTTAAACAACATTTAGCCTTTAGTGCTGTTCCTTTTTTTGATTTTGGAGGTGTATGGGACAGTGTTGATAGATTGGATCATTGGAATAATTACCGATCTTCTGAAGGATTAGGATTGAGGGTAGCATGGAATGTAAACACCATACTTCGGTTTGATTACGCTGTTTCAAAAGAGGATGGACAGTTCTTTTTTAACTTTGGCCATGCTTTTTAAACCTTTAAATCTAATATTATGTGGTGGACATACGCTTTACTTTCTGCAACTTTTGCTGCCTTAACGGCCATTTTTGCAAAAATTGGAATTAAAGATGTTTAGAATTACCCAGATAGATTTTAATCCTATTCCAAGTTAACTACTGACATAAAATACGAATAAAAATAGGTGAGACTATTTATTCTCATGAAAGATATAAATGAAAGTATTTTGTGGCTAAAGGAATTTTTTGACAAGTCAGGTATTAAGTATACAATGACAATCAATGAAAAAAATGAGATTGTGATTAGTCCAAGACAATAATAGTATCTGTTGACTCCTTATATGTGAATTCTAATCTTGAGTTATCTATTTTTTCAAGAATATGCTTCAACATCAAGGGGTTAGTTATTTTGATATTGACCTTATTCTGAACAACAACTTTGCCTGTTGTGAGAGTTGTCAGGTTATGTAACACAACCATTTCATTGATAAAGTGAATTATCAATCCTTCCGATAGTCCTTCTTCTAATATTAAAGTTTGCATAGCATTGTTTAAGTTACTTACTTTTCAACATACTCTCCATGAGTATTATCTGCTTTTCTAACGAAGCAATTAACTTGTCCTTGCTATCAATTATCTCCTTGAACAGTTTATCATCGTTGATATTGATTGGGCTATTAAAGTTACAGCTGTTACTGAAAGGACTATTGGTTTGATTAAAGAATATCCTCTTATCAAAGTTCATAATGTCATCGACATCAACTTCAAGTGCTTTAGCAATTTCCTCAAGTCTTTCACTGGGAATGTCATTGTCAGAATTTTCCAACTTGCTGTAATTTGCTTGTGACATTTTAAGTCGTTCGGCAATTGTTTCTTGTTTCAAACCTTTGAGTTCTCTTATTTTTCTGATGTTCTCTCCGATTGCCATCTTTCTAAGATTAAAAAAAGCAAGTTATAAAATATTCATCATCGTGAATAATCTATAACCATTAAAAGTTTGAGACGCATTGAAAGTCAAACATATTTGTCGTCAGTTATTAACCACAAACTTATGAGATATACACTTTTAAAATTGACTTTCATTTTATGTTCTTCATTTACAACTTTTGCACAGGTTCCAACCAGTGGATTACTTGCTCACTATCCATTTAATGGTAATGCACTGGATGCTTCAACCAATGGAAATAATGGACAGGTACAGGGTGCAACGTTAACAACTGATAGGTTCGGGCTATCAAATTCAGCATATGAATTTAATGGTTCTAGCTCTTATATTTCAACGACTTTTGTACCGCCAATAGGCACTGAATCTCGTACTTTCTCTTTTTGGGCAAAGACCAATAAACTATACAGTAAGGTTGGGAGTGTTAATGACGCACCAAATCAGGCTCCAATGACTGCCTTTTCTTATGGTAGTGGTGGTAGTGGGAATACACTGGGAATTACTTTTAACGGAGGTTGTGAAGGTCTGGGACTCGATATAAATGGGAGTGTATTAACTTACAGTACAAAAATTGTAGACAGTACATGGCATCACTATGCTGTACTGACTGATAAAGCAAATTCAGGTAATTTAGGTAGTGTTGCGTACTACAAGGATGGAAAGAAATTGGGAACAACTTGCTTGTCAGTTCTGAACGGCACGTTCAATACAAGCAACGCAAACCCATTGATTATTGGAAGTTTTTACAATCATTTATTCCGTTATTTTCTTGGATCACTGGATGACATTAGAATTTATAATAGGGCATTAACGCAAAATGAAATAGGAATATTATCTGCGGAGGGTACTTGTTTTAAGTCCATTGCTGTTAGTGATACACTTAGGATCAGTACAATTCTTGGATTTAATGAAGTACCTGAGGATTTCAAAATACTTAAAATCTATCCAAACCCTAGTTCTGGGAGTATTACACTTGAAGCAGGAGATGCTACAGGTAATTATAATGTGAAGATAACAAATTCATTATCTCAGGTTGTTTATACCTCAGTGATCAATAAACAGAAAACAGTTATTGGCCTTTCAACACTGGGTAGTACAGGAGTTTACTATCTGGTTATAATGGACAGTGGAAATAAGATACTAGACAGCAAAAAATTGATACTCGAATGATCAGCACATTATACACTAGATTTAAGGAACTTGATCATGATATAAAAATCATGATCATTTGTGCATTACCATTAAGTTATTTCCTAAATTGGCTAATAACTTTTAATCCTTGTAATTGAAATACTATGTCATCAAAATTCATTGAAAATATCCTAGAAATTAAGGAGTTTACAGAAAAGGAAGGACTAAAATACAAGAAAGCATATTGTATCTTATGGTTAAACGATAAAGACTATAAAAAGCACATTGAACACCTCAAAAACTTGGAACTTGAGCCAAGTGATGAACATAAACTAGATGTCACTGATACATGGGAGGATATGAAATTGGTTATTGATCATTTGAATCACGAGAAAATTACTGTAGACAAAAAGTTTGAAAATAAATACGTGATCAATGTAACTATGTCCTTAAATAATATTAAAAACGAAGAAACTACCAATCTTACTGTATTTGCCATAAAGTAATTCATGTTTTTGGATAGCTTTTTTATATCTTATAATATTTTCATTACTAGTAAATAATTCTTCAACTTTTCTGCCAGATATTTCTCTACTTGTTTGGTAAATATCTGGCAAATTCTTTTGAAAATTTTTGTGCATATACCAATATAAAAAACTAACTTTTAAATATTTGACCCACTCCATCATAAAAATCTTAGTCTAAAATTTGTTTAACAATGTTTAACGTTGTACGTTGCATTCATATTAT
>JANYCH010000391.1 GCA_025360395.1 Cytophagales bacterium
TAATATTAATCCATCTCCTGCCAAGCCAGATAATATCACGGGTTTATCTTCTGTTTGCCAGGGAACCTCAAATGTAGATTACTCGGTCACTACCCCAGTTGGAGGTGTAACTTATAACTGGACTTATACAGTAGGTTCAGGTGTAACGATAGTTGGTTCCGGTAGTGCAGTTAAATTGAATTTCTCGAACACAGCTTCTGCCAGCGGAAATTTAAATGTGAGCGCCAGTTCCGGAACATGTGTAAGTCCATTACAAACGAAGGCAATAACCGTTTCTCCAATTCCTTCAACTCCTGGTTCTATCATACAAAGTAAGCCTTCCGTTTGTCAGGGGGACAATTCGGTTATTTATACTGTTCCTTTTGTGGCTGGAGTTACCTACAACTGGACTTATTCTGGGGCTGGTGCGACATTTGCCGGAACAACCAATAGTATTTCTGTTAATTTTTCTGCGACAGCAACATCAGGTGTTTTGAGTGTTACGGCATCAGCAGCAACCTGTATAAGTGCGGCAAGTAATCTGAACGTTATTTTAAATACAGTCCCTGCGACTCCAACAGTTCCTGCCAATGTTTCAGTTTGTTTGGGTAGTCCATTAAATATTCCCTCAAATCCACTTATTGCAGGAGTATATTCATGGAATGGGCCTAATGGTTTTAGTGCTTCAACTCAGAATGCCAATATTCCTTCTGTAACCTTATCTGCAAATGGTCCTTATAGTGTTTTTGTAACGAACAATGGTTGTAAAAGTGCTACAGCAACAACTAATGTTGCGGTAAATAATGTACCTGCAGCTCCGGTAAGTTTTGCACCAACTTCGGTTTGTCAGGCAGCCGGAAATGTTGTTTTTAGTGTAACGAAAGATCCAACTGTTACTTATGGCTGGAGCCTGGTAGGTTCACCTGCCGGAGTATCTATTATAGGTGCTACTAACCAGAATTCCGTTACTGCAAATATTGCTGCAGGTGCCGGAAACTTCAGCTTCCAGATAATAACAATTGCCAACTCATGTAGCACGACGGTGGTAAAAGCTGTTACGGTAAACACATTGCCTGTAACACCAACACCATCAGCTAGTGTAAATCCTGTTTGCTCAGGATTACCTGTAACCATAAATGCAGGAGTAGTTGCTTCCGGCTATACATGGACTTTGCCTGACGGTTCTACGAGCAACACTCAAAATATTGCCATAGCCAACGCCAAGCTTACTGATGATGGTATTTATTCTCTGGTGGTAACGAATGCTTCAGGTTGTAAAAGTGCCGCTGGTACAGTAAAACTTACAGTTAATTCCCCGCCGCTTACTTCTGCTTCCAATTCAGGTGCTTATTGTGTAGGAGCCACTTTAACAGCTACTGCCACTGGACCTGCCGGCAATACTTATACCTGGACTTTACCTTCCGGTGCGACATTTACGGGTCAAACTTTTACGAAGGCTAACATAACCCTTGCAGATTCAGGTGTTTATAAAGTTGTAGCTACTCAGAATGGTTGTTCCAGTACAGCCCAATTTACGACAGTTAAAATAAACCCTATTCCTGTAACGCCAACAGTAAATGCAACTCCAAATCCAATTTGTTCCGGACAAAACACAGATCTTAAATGCAGCAATTGTGCAGGGACCTTTACATACTCCTGGACCGGAACGGGATTTGCAAGTGCCAGCCCGGCCCCAACTGTTCTAAATATTACGGCAACCGGAGCATATTCATTGACACTTTCCGCTAATGGATGTACAAGTGCTGCAGGTTCAGCCATTGTTACTGTAAAGCCTTCATTTACTCCGACAGTAACAACAAAAAATGTTACAGTTTGTCAGGGGCAAACCGTTACATTAACTGCAAACAGTGGTGGTGTAAACCCAACTTTTACATGGACTGGCCCTGGTCTTGTTTCTCCTGTTGTTACAGCATCAAACTCGATCACCATTCCAAATGCACAGGTTTCAGCAAGTGGGAAATATTATGTAACCTCCACAGTCAATGGATGTCCCGGAGGGAAAGATTCAGCTAATGTTACAATTACGCCTGCTCCGTTTATAGCAGGTTCTATAATTGGTAAAAACCCTGTTTGTCAGTCTGAAACAGGGGTAGCTTATTCTGTGACAAATACTCCCGGATTCACTTACGCTTGGAGTTATAGCAATCCTTCTGCAACTCTTACACCTTCCGGAAGTTCTGTAACTGTTAATTATGCTTCAACTGCTACATCTGGAACTTTAACATTGGTTGCCACCTCAGGTGTGTGTAGTGCCAATTCTTCCCTGGTCATAACTGTGAATACAATTCCTGCCACGCCTGTTCCGACAGCAGTACCAGTTTCTGTTTGTGTTGGTTCAGCTGCAGTGATAAATTCAAATGTTGTAACCTCTGGTTACACCTGGACTCTGCCTAATAGTACTACTGCTTCTTCACAAAATATAACAATTTCCACTGCTTCATTGACAGATGCAGGAACATATTCCCTTGTGGTGACCAATGCTGCAGGATGCAAAAGTGTAGCCGGCACCACAACATTGAAAGTAAACCCTGTTCCATTGACAGTGGCTAGTAATACCGGACCATATTGTGTGGGGGATAAGTTAGTAACATCTGCTTCAGGAGCAGCAACCAACACTTATACCTGGACATTGCCTTCTGGTGCTACTTTTATTGGTCAGTCGTTTTCGAAGGCAAATATTGCCTTAACAGACTCAGGCGTTTATAAGGTTACTTCTGCTTTTAACGGATGTACTAGCACCGTTCAAACCACAACTGTTAAAATAAACCCTATTCCGGCAACGCCTATAGTTCCATCATCTACTGTTTGTTCTGGCCAAAATGTTACATTGAATTGTACTAACTGTACAGGAACGCCTACTTATGCCTGGAGTGGGCCTGCTTTGGCTAGCACAAATCCAAGCCCGGTTGTGAACAACATAACCAACACCAGCACCTATTCATTGATCATTACTTCTAATAATTGTTCTAGTCTTCCCGGAAGTGGTACTGTTACGGTTAAACCAAATATAAAACCAACCATATCTATTAAAGCGGTTACGATCTGTTCCGGACAAACTATTACTTTAAATGCCACAAGTAGTGGAGCAAACCCAACCTTCACCTGGACTGGTGCCGGATTAGCAGCCCCTGTTGTAAATGCAAGTGGTATTTTAACTATTCCCAATGCTCCAACAACAGCAACTGGTAAATACTTTGTTACTTCTACAGTTAATGGTTGTACAGGTGGTTCTGATTCTGCTATTGTTACTGTTAACAGTGTTCCTGCCAGTCCGGGTGTAATAACTGGAAAGGCATCTGTTTGTCAATCAGAATCAGGTGTTACTTACTCTGTTGTTAATACACCCGGCATGACTTATAACTGGGTTTATGCAAATGGTGGGACAGTATTTGGTACAGGTAATTCTGTGCTTGTTGACTTCGCAGCTACAGCATCTTCTGGAAACCTAAGTGTAATTGCGACCAATGGAACTTGCCCAAGCTCAACAGCAAGTACAAAAAGCATTACAGTTAATTCAGCTCCCGCCTTACCAATTGCAAAATCAAATTCTCCTATCTGCGTTGGAAATGCTTTGGCAATAGACGTAACACCTGTTGCTGGTGTAGTTTTTAACTGGGCCCTTCCATCAGGTGCTGCATTTTCAGGAGTAAAATATTCTGTACCCGTAGTTGCAGTAAGTGATGCTGGGAATTACCTCATCACCGCCACTTCAAATGGTTGTTCAAGTGCCGTTTTAACCCATAATGTTATGGTGAATCCCGGATTCATCCCACTTGGTTCAATTAATCCTAATCCAGCCTGTGTTGGAGGCACATTAACAGTAAGTGCTTCAGGAGTTGTTGCGCCTGGTGTAACTTATACATGGAAACTCCCTGATGGGTCATCTAATAATAACCAATCCTTTTCCATTCCAAATGTGCAGTTAAAAGATTCTGGCAATTACATTGTAACTGCTCATGTTGGCAGTTGCAGCAGTAATCCTGTTTCAGTCAAGGCGATAATCAATCCTATACCTGGTGCTCCTACAGTTTCTGGTCCCCCAAGTGTTTGTCAGGGTTCTTCTGCGCAGTCTTATTCTGTTACAAGTCCTAAAGCTGGAGAAACTTATTCCTGGTCTTATACCGGAACAGGTGTTACATACCCATCTGGAAATACAGGTATTTCAGTATCTGCAAATTTTTCCCCAAATGCTACAGCGGGTTCTATCCAGGTTTCCGCTATTTCAAATTCCTGCCCAAGCCAGCCAACCTTATTTCCAGTAACGATCAATGCATTGCCCACCACACTTCCCAGCAAAACAAACCTGGCTGTTTGTGAAGGCAATCCAATAAATTTAAATGCGACTGCCATTGCTGGTGCTACATATTCATGGTCAGGCCCGAATGGATTTTCAAAAACCGGACAAGTGCAAACAATTAATCCTTCTGCTGTCAAAGATGCTGGACAATACATAGTTACGTATTCGCTTAATGGATGCATAGGTGATCAGGATACCACAGCAGTAATGGTAAATCCTATTCCGAATGCCACTTTTTCTTATGCCAAGGCTTCTTATTGCCAATCAGAGCCAAATGCAGCTCCAGCGAGTGTAACAGCGGGAAGCTCATTTACTTCAGTCCCTGCCGGCCTTAACATTACTTCTGTTTCAGGCATCATAACTTTGGCAACATCAACTCCCGGAGTTTATAAAATTACCAATACAGTAACAAGCGGGGCAGGATGTAAAAACACCGCAACATTTGATATTACAATACTCAAATCTCCGGTTGCAAGGAATTTTAATTATGCAGGCCCTCTTTGTGATAAAGTCGGAAATCCTGTAAATCCTTCTTTTACTTCTTTGGGAGATCCTGGGAGCTTTAGTTCTTTAGCAGGACTTACACTCGATGCCGTAACTGGTGTTGTTACCCCATCAACAAGCAATACTGGCACATACTCAGTGGTTTACACCTCTTTAGCGGGAACGTGTTCTTCCGCAACTTCTACAACAGTAGATATTCTTCCTTCACCTGCAAAACCAACAGTTTCCGGAAGTTCTATTATTTGCCAGGGCACATCATCAGTTCTTTCTGCTTCTTCTGGTGCTTTGGTAAATTTTGACTGGTTCAAGGGTGGCTCTAAAGTTCAGACCGGTGGAAATACATTAAATGTTACAACGGCCGGATCTTATACTGCAACTTCAACTGCACCTAATGGTTGCGCATCTTCAACTTCAAATCCCCTTGTGGTTTTTGTTGCTGCAAAACCTGTTCTACCTGTAATTCAAGGCGTTTGTCCCCTTAGCTCATTACCTGATACCTTATCAACTCAATACACCTCTCAGGCGGGTTATACTTATAAGTGGTTTAAAAGCAAAGTCAGCGTTGGGTCTGGTTCAACCTTTATTGCTTCTACACCTGGTTCATATTCAACAAACGTAACAGAAACAGCAAGTGGCTGTGTCAGTGATACATCGGCCCCGGTTAATCCTTCTGCAAGTGGAGTTACTATTTCAATAACCAACGGTAAAAATCCTTTTTGTACAGGAGATAGTTTACAGGTTGCCTCAAATTCTCCTAACGGCAATGTCTGGCAATTGGCAGGTTCATCAATTTCTAACAATGCATCTACCTTTGTAAAATCTGCCGGTCAGCTAATCCTTACAGTAACCAATGGAACTTGTTCAGGAAGAGATACTCTGGATATTAACACCATTACCTCTCCTGCAAAACCAGTTATTTCATCTATCGCTGACTCCATTTGTCCGGGTTCAAATGTAACTTTATCCACAACATCTACAGTAGGCTTGCAATGGGTTTCCAATGGCGCTGATCTGACAGGTTTAACCACAAGTTCTATTTCAGTAAATACCGGAGGAGCTTACCAGGTAAGGGCCAATAACGGCGTTTGTACCGCAACTTCAAGCATTAAAAATATTGGGGTACGTTCAACACCGGCACAGCCAATCCTCAATCTTTCAGGGAAACAGCAGATATGTTCAGGCAGTAATCTGCCACTAACCGTTACCAATTTTGTAGCCGGACAGGACCAGTGGTACTTTAATAATTCACCAGTGGCTGGAGCTGCAGGTGTTTCTCAAAATCTATCAGTTGGTACGGTAGGATTGTATAAATTAATAAGAATGGCTGCAGGAGGTTGTCCGGTCACTTCAGATTCTGTAGACCTCACTATTAATTCCAGCATCACACCGTCTGTGGTGGTTACGCAAGATATAAACAATATTTGCCATGGAATTCCGGTACATTATAAAGCTTTAAAGGTTAATGCTGGAATTGCCCCAACTTATCAGTGGTTTGTTAATAACACTATTGTTCAATCCGGGACGAGCGATTCTTTAAAATTGGATACTTTAAGCAAAACCAGCAAGGTTAAAGTTATTGTGCAGTCTTCTCTGACTTGCGCCTCTCCTAAATCGGTTTCGGATTCTATTATTACTAATATCAGTCCCGGTTTTAAACTAACAGCAAATATTCAGAATGTAGGTTGTACTGTCGCAGCACCTGGTTTTGTGAACCTAGTTTTAACTAATTCTGCCGGGCCATTTACTTTTAGCGGAAAATTAACACAAGCAAACAACAGCATTACCAAAGCAGGTATTTATCCTGTAACGATCACTGATACGGTATCCAAATGTTCTTTAGATACAAGCATAACCGTGGGGAAACTAGCTGGTTTTACGCTTAAAACTACAATTTCACATCCAACCTGTTTTAATTCAAATGGTACCATTAGCATCCAGCCAATTCCGGCCTCTGGTCAATACTCTATAACAGGCGGTAAACTAAAGGCGTTTAATGTTTCCGCTTTGGGCGAAGGCAATTTTAATATCTCAATTTTAGATACAGTTTCAAAATGTACAATTGATACTGCATTCGTGCTTGCTTCAGCTGGGAAGTTTACAAATGCGATTACAATCACCCAACCTGATTGCGGTAAAAACAATGGAATAGTGGACATTAAATCGGCACCTGCTGGTACTTACAATTATTTTGGAACAATAAATAAGGCCAATACTATCAACCTCTCACCAGGTATTTACCCTTTTCAAACAACCAATACTACCACAGGTTGTACTAAAATGGATACTGTGATATTGAATGGTAACCCATTGTTTAATATTGATGCAATTGTGAACCAACCTTTGTGTGGTGCAAAAGGATCGATCCAGCTTTCCACGAAACCTGTTATTGGATTTAAGGTAAGCGGTGATTTGAATACACCTAACAATCCTTCCTTATCTGCAGGTACTTATAATGTTACAATAACAGATACCGCTACCAAATGCTTTATTGATTCGGCATTTGTATTGAAAAACCAGCCTGGTTTCCAGGTGGTTGCAGATACAATTAGCGCTACTTGTTCTAATGCAAATGGAAGTATTGACTTAAAAATTCTCCCGGTAACAGGATACGTGGTAACAGGTGACTTAAATCAAGGCTTAAATGATTCGCTTAAAGCTGGTAATTTCAATATTCATATATTAAGTAATGCTACAGGATGTTCAATAGATACCAGTATCACTTTAGGTGATAAAGGTGGCTTCTCTGTTCGTGACAGTATTATTCAGCCCGATTGCGGCCAGACAAATGGCTCTGCTTTTATAATTCCTTCGCCTAAAGGGAATTACACCTTTACCGGAGGTGGTTTTAACAATGCTGGTGCTAATGCGGCTATCACTGCTGGCATTTACAATGTTTTAGTTTCTAATTCTGTTTGTCAGCTAACGGATACTTTAAGGATAAGTGGTAAAGCGCAGTTTAGTATTGTTGCTACTAATGTTCAGCCTCTTTGTAATAAAGGTGGTTCAATCAATATCACAACCAATCCTCTTATTAAATATGGTATAAGCGGGCAGTTAACAAGCCCAATTAACAATGGTTTAAAAGGCGGGATATATAATTTTACTGTAACTGATAGTACAACCGGATGTTTCAAAGACACTTCAATTAATTTAATTGATAAAAAAGACTTTGCATTAGATGCTACTTTAATTAATCCAAAATGTTTTGGTCTTGGTAAAATTGACATTGATTTCATTCCTGCTGGAACTTATACACTTACCAGTCCGGATAGTTTAAAAATTGGTTTGAATTCTAACCTCGATACAGGTAGCTACCTAATTAAGATTGTAAATCTTGCAAGCAACTGCGAAATTGATACAACCTTAAAGCTTACAGCAATTGGCAGGTTCTCAAATACCTTTGATGTCACCCAGCCTGTATGTGGATTGACAAGTAATGGAAAGATAAATATTAACACTAGCCCTTTAGGCACTTATACTTATGAAGATGCTACCAGCGCAATTTCTGGCCCAACTAATTCAGGATTAAAACCAGGTACTTATTTTATTACAACTTCAAATGCCACATGTGCTAAAACGGACACCGTTATCTTGATTGGTAAACCAAATTTTGATGTGATAGCAGATGTAACGCAACCAGGTTGTAAATCAACATTAGGCGCTATCAATATTTCAACAACTCCAATTATTTCTTTTAAAGTGACTGGAGATTTAAAACAGAAATTAAACCCTGGCTTAGATACAAGCACTTATAAATTAACTGTTACTGACAGTGCAACTGGCTGTTTCAAGGACACTAGTATCATTCTAAAAGCAATTGCTCCATTTAAATTATCAGCCAGTATAATTTATCCTGATTGTCGTAAGTCAAACGGACAATTGCAATTAAATGTAACTCCAGGGCCAAATTCTGATTATACTTTTGAAGTAAATGGCAAAACATCCAATCCTGCTTTAGACAGTCTTCCCGGAGGAGATTATGCAGTAAAGGTGAAGAATATAACTTCTGGTTGTGAAACTGATTCTGCTTATACCCTAAACAGTATTCCAGATTTTAAAATCACCAGTATTGATAAGTTATTGCCAGCCTGTAAGGTTGCCAATGGTTTTATTAAACTGAAACTTTCTGAAGATACTTCGAACTTTAAATTCGATAAAACCAATGGAGGAAATTTTGCTTCTGCTGAACTATTGAATTTAGGTGCAGGAATTTACAAAGCCCGGATTTTCAGGAAAGCCACTACTTGTTTGCTTGATACAACCCTCAGTCTTTCTAACATCACTGATTTTACCGTATCTACAGATTCACTTTCAAATCCTGAGTGTAACAAGTCCAATGGTAAAATTGTCCTGAGGTTCTCCGAAGCTTTAACAAATTTGAAATTCGAATCGCTAAGTGATTTTACCTCAAATTCGATCAGGGATAAACCAGCCGGAACCTACCGTCTAAGGGTTTCCAGTAAAATATCGGGCTGTATTAAAGATGATATTTATACTTTGTCGCCTGCTCCTGATTTTACTTTCAGAGGTTCTGTGATAACAAATCCTTTATGCAATGTTCAAAACGGGCAGATAATATTGAATATGACGGCCCTTAAAGGCACCTTGCAAGATAGTAGCAATTATTCAATCTTAGGATCTTTGCCTAAGTTTAACACACAAGGTTTAAAATCTGGAAGTTATTCAGTTAGCGTGAACAGGGTAGGGACCACTTGTTCAAAAGATACTACGATTATACTTCAAACTCCCTCAGCACCTGTTGTAAATCTTGGGCCGGATACCTTATCAGTCTGCAAAAGTGTGCCAGTAAGGATAAAAGCGATGGTGGCTGATACCGGCACATTTACCTTCAAATGGTATATGGATTCAACACTCATTAAAATAACAACCATTGATTCCTTACCATCAGTAAATCCAGTATACACAACTAAGTACAAGGTGAAATTGATAAACAAAAACGGTTGTGAAAGTGCAGATAGTGTACTGATTGTTAAACCATCTTCAATCAAATTAATCAATACCTCTTATCTGCCCCACGACGATACTAAACTGAGGCTTAACTTCAAAGTGATCAATCTTATGAATTTAGGCAGCGATTCGGTTTACATTTATCGCCTGACATTGAATTCAGGAGTATGGACAAAGATCGATTCAGTTCCTGCAAAAGATACTGTTTACACAAGACCTGTTTCTAGTTCTGGTTCGGCCAATTATTATAAAGTTGGCTTGCCAGGTTTAAATACTTGCGGTGTTCCTTTAGAAAGCCGTTCACAAAGAAATATTTTAATTAATACAAGGGTTGCGGGTGATGAAGACCAGGATACTGAATCTTCTGATATGAACTGGACAAGGTTTGTACGTTGGGACAGTGCGGTTGTAGAATACCAGGTCTACAGGAGTCTGGATAATGGACCTATGGAATTCTACACTTCCGGAAACCTTGACACATTGGCCAATTACATGAATTCATCAGAAGGTAGAAAACAATGTTACAGGATCAAAGCAATTGAAAAAGGGCCAAATGGTTATGAATCCTGGTCAAATACTTCCTGTATCAATTACCAGAATTTATTCAGGGCCTATAATATCTTCACTCCGAATGGGGACGGACATAATGACTTCCTGTTCTTTAAAAACCTGCATTTCTATCCCGGAAATACACTGCATGTATTTAACCGTTGGGGAAATAAGGTTTACAACAGGGAAAATTATGCAAATGATTGGGATGGCGACGGACTTCCAGCAGGAACATACTTTTACATACTTGACCTAAAAGACGGTAGCAAGCCAAGACAAGGCGATGTACTGTTGCATAGATAAATATTGAACCATGTCTATCAAAAGAAATATAATAGCAATCGCAGTGTTGCTACTCCTTGTACAAAGAGTCTCTGCCCAGCAGGACCCCCAGTTTACCCAGTTCCAGTTTAATCAACTGATATACAATCCTGCTTTTGCAGGAACAACTGAAGCTTTAAAGTTTACACTTTTCAACAGAAACCAATGGGTAGCTTCCGGATTTGAAAATGCACCTGTAACCCAAACTTTTAGTGCAAATGCTCCTTTAAAGGATGGTACTATGGGGGCAGGTCTTCATATTTTAAATGACAAGGCAGGTTTAGAAAGAAATTTCAGCCTTTTAGGTTCATATGCTTATCATTTGGATTTAAAATCCGGTAAACTTGGAATGGGTGTCCAGCTTGGTTTTAAACAATATCGAGTGAACCAGGGAGATATTAAAGCCTATGATAAACAGGACCCCCTTGTAAATCAGGGAATTAGCGCACCCATGCTTCCTGAGGTTGGGATAGGATTTCTATACAGAGATAAGGACGATAAGTTCTATGCCGGAATCTCGTCCATGCACCTTACCCAATCAAAAATTAAATACACGAACGAATTTGCCAATTCAAAATTATTAAGACACTTCTACCTAAATGGTGGTTATAATTACCGCATCAACACAGACTATGTCCTTAAGCCAGCTCTTTGGTTAAATTATGTTGCCAAAGCACCCTTTCAGGCCCAACTAAATGTTACTGGCGAATATAAGGACATGGTTTGGCTTGGGATAGGTTATAGGACAGGAGCAGCCCTGACTTTTAATCTTGGTGTAAATGCAGATAAAATAAGCGAGAAGTTTAAAGAGAAAATCCAGATTGGGTATTCTTTTGATTACCTGATGATCTCTAAAATTCCAAAGTTCAAAAATGCCGGATCACATGAGATCTTCATTACTTATATGTTAAGTAAAAAAGAAAAGACGCATATTCCTAAATTCAAAAGACTGGAGTAAAGTATGATTTCGAACCAGGTATGTTGGCTTGAAGCATTATATAGACTTGTTGGATAAAAAAGGAACCCGCCTTTGTTAGTGTTTTCACCGTCAAACAGTTTTCTAACTTATTCCAAATAATGGGTTAGAAAGTCAAATGTTTATCCCCATTTAAATAAAAGTCAGCTGCTGAAAACTTATAGTCTTCCGGATTATTACAAATTCCTGCTCTTACTGGGTTACTATGTTTTTGCTCCACCTTTTCTTGAATAACTCTTTGCTATATAATTCTATCTGGAGCCAGAATTGGTATTTTCTATCCTTTAAAATTACTTCAAGATGTGTTAAAACTTTATATACTTCATTTTATTGTAATTAAACGACGCAAAGTCCGGCAACTTTCGTTACCAGACTTTGCGTCGTTTAAGTGTTAATTGTTTATTAATTGCGCTTCTCCGATCCTTTAAAGCCAAACCAGGCTATGTATAGATAACATAGTATCGGAATGATAAAGGCGATCCTTAGGCCTGTGGCTTCACTTCCTTGGGTAGTTTTAATATAATCTACTACTACTCCATATAGTACAGGTATAACTGCCCCACCTACTATTGCAGTAGATAAGTAACCGGATGCTTGTGCAGTATGTTTACCTAAGCCCTTAATAGCCAATGTAAAAATAGTTGGGAACATGATAGAGTTAAATAAACCAACTGATATGATAGTCCACATAGCTAATGGCCCGGATGAGTTTATTGAAATGACAATTAATAATATCACACAAAGAGCAGCTGTACCTAAAACCATGCTAGGTTTAAATTTATTCAGAAGGTAAACACCGATGAAACGACCTACAGCAGCTCCGCCCCAATAATAAGATACAAAAGCCGCACCTGTTTCGTGTGTTAATCCTGCTATCTCAGGTTGCTCAAAGTAGTTAATCAGGTAACTTCCAATGGCAACTTCACCACCAACATATGCAAATATACCTATTACCCCACAAACCAAATGGGTATAACTCCATGCACCTGAATGTTTTGAATCGTCATTTTCTGTAATATTTTCATTTTCTCCAGAAGTGATTACAGGAAGGGTCAGTCTTGATAAAACAAAGGCTATAATAAGTAATGTGGCTGCAAGGCCAAGGTAAGGGATTTTAACAGCCTCTGCGCTGCCATGTGTTAAAGCTGACAAGATAAAATAAGCTCCAAAATGAGGCGCAATAAAAGTTCCTACAGAATTTAATGCTTGCGCAAATGTTAACCTGGAAGAAGAGGTTTCAGGGTCTCCTAAAATGGCCACATAAGGATTTCCCGCTACCTGCAGCAAAACTATACCAGTTGCCAATACAAAAAGAGAGAAAAGGAATACACCATAAGAATGTAAAGAAACAGCAGGGAAGAACATTAAACAACCAGCCGCAGCCACCATAAAGCCCAGGATCATGGCTTTTTTATAACCAATCCTTTCCACTAGCTTACTTGACGGAATTGACATAATAGCATATGCACTAAAAAAGCAAAATTGAATAAGTGATGCCTGGGTATAACTTAATTCAAAAACTTTTTTCAGGTAAGGTACCAATATGTCGTTCAGGCAGGTTATAAAACCCATCATGAAGAAAAGCACCATCAATGCATATAAAGCTGTTTGATAGCTTGCTTTATTTCCACCTTCTGTTTTTGTGGCTGCAAAACTGCTACCGCCACCATGTCCCATACCTGCCATTTTTAATTAATAATTATTGTGAATAAAAGTTTAAGAAATTAAAGGCGCAATAACCATTGCGACTATTGATACGAGTTTAATAAGAATATTTAATGATGGTCCGGAGGTATCTTTAAATGGATCACCAACTGTGTCACCAACAACTGCTGCTTTGTGAGGCTCAGAACCTTTATAATATATTTTACCCTTGATGTCCACTCCTGATTCAAACATTTTTTTTGCATTATCCCAGG
>JANYCH010000398.1 GCA_025360395.1 Cytophagales bacterium
TTAGGCAATATTGTTTATGGATTCAATTAGTTTCTCTTCACAAGAGCTCCATAACAGTTCTTTTAGGTCAATTCTTTCTCCCTGATAAAATGAATTTGAGCGAATTGCAATATCAATTTCTGAAGCTGTAAAATCTTTAAAATTTAGTTTAATAGATGATCCATATTTTAAGGCCAGATCAGACCATTTTGGGTTATTTTGAAGAATAACAGGTAATCCAATTGACAGATATTCAAATAATTTAGTGGGAACTTTATTTATGAAATTCTGCTGGAGATGATAGCTGATTATTCCGACATCAACTTTGGAAATTTCCTTTATGATATCTTGATAATCAATTGGTTTTGAAGACAATTGTAATTTTACAAAAGATTGTTTATCGGCTATTTCTTTTAATTTGGTACTTAGTTCTGGTTGATGGCAACATCCAATTATGGAGAGTGAATATCCTGAATTGATTTTATTCAATTGTTTAGCAAGTTCAAGCGCTTCAAAGATTCCATTTTCTTCTGCAATTGTGCCTGAAAAGAGCAATTGTATATTTTGCATATCTTTAAATGAAACTGGTTTTATTTCTCTTTGTATCACGCTTTTGTTCTCTAAAATGTCAAACCTGTCCGATAAGAATGTAAGTTCATGTTGGTAGCAACTTTCTGCAAGCCAGAACCGGTCAACAAATTTTGCGCATAGCTTCTCTTTTAAAGCAATATATTTTGATAGGATGGGCCTGAAACTTGAATTATATGTTCTATTCGAGACTATATTCAAAGCATAGTTTTCCTGGACATCATAAACAAGTTTGCAACCTGAAATCAATTTGTAGAAAACTGCTTCAATCAGCAATTCATGTGTACAAACAATTACAATATCCGGACGAATCAAACAAACGCGGATAAAAAAAATGCAAGGGGTTAAAATTCTTTGGAATATCGAATATTTGTCAGAATGAATACCTTCAAAAGTGATGCTTTCACAAACAGGTACATTTTTTGTTTGCCTGGCTAATATTGAGATTTTTGTATTAGGTATTTTTGCCAGGCTTAGGGCAATTTTATAATAGTGACGAACATCTGTTAGTGGTTTGAGAACAGAGCCTATTATTATTTTCAATCTGTTTATTTTTTTCTTCCGAAAAATGCTTCAACGAAAGCAACTTTATCAAATGTTTGCAAATCGTCTATTTTTTCGCCTACACCAATAAACTTAACCGGAATCCTGAATTCGTCAGAAATACCTATTACAACACCTCCTTTTGCAGTGCCGTCCAATTTGGTTATTGCAAGGGAAGTTACTTCTGTCACCCTTGTAAATTCTCTTGCCTGTATGGCGGCATTTTGACCTGTGCTGCCATCTAAAACAAGCAAAACTTCATTTGGAGCATCAGGAATGAATTTTTGTATGACTTTTTTGATTTTACCTAATTCGTTCATCAGGTTTACTTTGGTATGAAGTCTGCCTGCTGTATCTATGATGACAATGTCGGCCTTCATTTCAACTGCCTGTTTAACTGCATCAAACGCTACAGCAGATGGATCTGTATTCATGCCATGAGAAATGACCGGAACACCAACCCTGTCGCCCCAAAGTTTTAACTGGTCAACCGCTGCAGCACGAAAAGTATCACCGGCACCCAAAACTACTTTATAGCCACGTTTATGGTACTGTGCTGCCAATTTGCCAATTGTAGTTGTTTTTCCCACACCATTTACGCCCACAACCATCATGACGTATGGTTTTTTGTCTGCCGGAAGTGTAAAATCTGAAAGTGATTCTGTATTATTTTCTGAAAGGAGAGAGGCAATTTCCTCTTTTAAAATACTGTCAAGTTCCTGGGCATTAATGTATTTATCTCTTTCTACCCTTTTTTCGACCCTTTCAATAATTTTAAGTGTAGTTTCAATGCCTACATCAGCCATCACGAGGATTTCTTCAAGGTTATCTAAAACTTCCTCATCAATAGTTGATTTACCTAAAACTGCACGTCCTAAATTACCAAAAAATGAATCTTTGGTTTTTTCGAGTCCTTTATCCAGCGACTCTTTTTTATCCTTAGGTGAGAAGAAATCAAATATGCCCATAATCAAAAAAAGTCCCGGGAGGGACTTTTACTTTTAATTCTTTAAAAAGTGCCTATTTGGCGTTTATAACTTCCTGAACTTTTTCTAATTTTACAATTTCTTCTTTGAAGGTATAAGAACCAGATTCTGATCTGATTGCTTTGATAACCTTAGCGAATTTTTCTGCATTTTCCTTTTTCAGGGTTGCAACAACTTTCTTAGCCATTTCTTATTATTATTTAATTTCTTTGTGTACAGTCATTTTCTTCAAGATAGGATTAAATTTCTTTAACTCTAATCTTTCTGTAGTGTTTTTACGGTTTTTAGTCGTAATGTACCTTGAAGTACCAGGCTGGCCAGAGTTTTTGTGCTCTGTGCATTCCATTATAACTTGTATTCTGTTTCCTTTCTTAGCCATTGCTATTCAATTACTTGCCTGAATATGTTCCTTTAAGTTCAGCTTCTTTTATAGTTGCTTCAAGACCATTTTTGTTGATGGTACGAAGGGCTGATGTTGTAAGCCTTAATGATATCCAACGGTTTTCGGCAACTAAAAAGAATTTTTTCTTTTTAAGATTGATATCGAAGGTTCTTTTAGTCTTATTGTTAGAGTGGGAAACATTGTTACCCGATCTTGGTTTCTTGCCTGTTACCTGACAAACTCGTGCCATACCGCTATACTATTTTCAAAATTGAGGTGCAAAAGTAGGAAAAATATTCTAGAAATAATATTGCTGACAACAAATTTTTTGGTTTAATCATCAATTTCAATCTTCAGGAGTATAGAAAACCTCTACAGTTAAGTTTTTATTTTTTCCTTCTAACTTATCGTACACCTTTTTATTGATCACAACCAGTTCTTGCCCTGTGCTGGTCCCGGTTACTTTAGCATGGGCTACTAACCCTGTTTCTTTATTTTTCAGCATAATCAGGGTGCCTACTTTAGCGGATTTATGCAAAACCTGGTAAGATTCTGCCGGCATATTTTCATCTAGTTTCGCTGTTCCGGTTTCTGTTATAGCTGGATATCCGGTTAAACTGGTTTTCTTTTCTGATTTTATTGGTTGTGGTAAGGCACTGTGGGTTTGCTGATTAACTGTTTTTACGGGAGTATTGTTTGTTTGTTGTTTGTTAATCGGAATGGTTAATTCCTGTCCTACAGAAATCCCTTTTGCACCAAGCTTGTTAACCTCTGTGATTTGTGCCACTGAAACATTATACAATTTACTTATTCTGTATAAAGTTTCTCCAGCTTCTACAGTATGAACTGTTTGGTGCCCTTCATCTGTTCCTCCTTTTGTTTTTGTTTCTGATACTGGTGCAAGAGTAACTGTTTCTGTGTTCGCTTTTGAAGGAATATAAAGGTCACTGCCGGTTTTTAGCTGCGTAATAGATGGATTTATTGCTTTGATTTCAGCTACAGTAACATTATATTGTCGTGCTATTGAAAACAGTGTTTGCCCTTGTTCTACCTTATGGGTTAACACTTTCTGGCCGTTAACCAAATCGGTTTTTAAGGTATCTTGAGCAAATAGTAACCCACTTATCAAATTTGCAAGAATAAGGATAATGAATTTTCTCATATACATGGATGATAAGGCAGAATTAATTAAGAGAGGAAATAAATAGTTCTTTCCGATCCTTTACAAAGCTAATTAAACTGTTTGAAACATTGAACGTGCCTGTTGCAACTCCCTTTAATTCTGTAGCAATGCATAAATGTAATAGTTCTTCACCTTCCAGGTTGGTGGCAAGCAAATAATTCTCCAGGAAGGTATTTGATGTAACATAATATGATATAACAATTGAGTTCCCTTCTTCCAGATATTCACACAAATGAACAGGTAACATGTGGGTGTATTTCTGAATAAAAGAAGATATTTCTTTGAAATAAAGCTGGTTCTCACCAATTACAGCAATTGGATTTTCAAATGAGCTATTTTTTTCAAAATCTGATTCTACCTTTAAACCTGTTTTAATTTCTAACAACAGAGCTTTTTCTGAAGAACCGAGGAGAGCTTTTACTTTTAAATGAGAATAATTTGCTGAGGTGTAAGCAACAAAGTCATTTTCCCATAGAAGCTGGTTTGATGCGGCATTCAGAACTTTAACTCCTTTGTGGATTGGAAGGTCTTTTTGGATATATTCATGGAAGATGACAATATCTCCTAAAACATTTTCAACTCCTGACCACCAGTTTAGATTGGCAATCAGTTTTTTAAACATTAAATCCTGACCTATATAGTAGAATTCAACTTGCTGGTTACTTGCATTCCTTATTTCTATAACCCATGTAGAAATGTCGGTAAAAGAAGGAATGATTCTCCAGACCGGATGCTCAAATGTGTGCTGAAAAAGTATTTGCAAACCTTGTTTATTATCTTGTGCAAAAATAGATTTTTATGTGGTTTTTTAACTTATTGATTTCCGGCTTTGTCCTGTTGTTTACCATGTATAGTCAGGCCCAGGACAAAGTTTTCTGGATGAAAATAGAAGGGGAAATAGATCCCAGAACCACTCGTTATGTTAAAATAGCTTTACAAGCGGCAGCAGATTCCAAATCCAATGCGATAATTGCTGAAGTAAATACGTTCGGAGGTAGTTTGGATGATGCTGATAAAATCAGAACTGCCTTGCTGGAATGTAAAATTCCAATCTATGCTTTCATAAATAAAAATGCAGCTTCGGCAGGGGCCTTGATTTCTATTGCTTGTGATAGTATTTACATGGCTTCTGGTGCCAATATTGGTGCTGCAACTGTTGTTTTGGGAGGAACAGGTGAAGCAGCACCTGATAAATACCAGTCCTATATGCGCTCAATTATGCGCTCGACCGCACAGGCTAACAACAGAGATCCAAGAATAGCAGAAGCGATGGTTGACCAAAATTTAAAACTGGATACTACTATTAAAAAGGATGGCCAGGTTATAACTTTTACCACTGAAGAAGCTATCAGGTTTAATTATTGTGAAGCCCAGGTAAATGATGTAAGAGAAATTTTAACATTAACTGGACATAAAAAAGCGATTTTAGAAAAACATGAGCCTGACTGGTATGAAGCAGTAATTGCATGGAGCCTGAACCCTGCTTTGAGCAGCATCCTTATATTGTTGATCATTGGGGGCATATATTATGAGGCGCAAGCTCCTGGGCTTGGTTTTCCCATTATTGTTTCTATCATTGCTGCTTTGCTTTATTTCATTCCATACTACTTAAGTGGCCTGGCCCAGAATTGGGAGATACTTTTGTTTTTTATTGGGCTTATCCTGATTGGAGTAGAGATATTTGTGATACCAGGGTTTGGGGTTATTGGAATATCAGGTATAGGAACAGTGGTATTGTCGTTATTTCTTGTGATGATTAATAATAATTACTTCGACTTTACTTTTGTTCCTGAAAGAGCAATGATGCAGGCAGGAGTAACGGCCTTAATTTCTATATTTGGTTTAATTGCCTTATTATTTTGGGGCTTAAGCCATTTGGCTACAAGCAAAAGGATGTCTAAAATTTCTCTGCAACATACACTTGGAAGTAGTTCAGGTTATACTGTTAGTTCCAAAAGTGATATTTTGATTGGCAAAACCGGAATAGTCGTAACAGAATTAAGGCCAATTGGCAAGGTTGAGATTGAAGGAGAGTTGTACAGTGCAATTTCTTCGGTGTCATTCCTGGAAAAAGGTACAGCAGTTGAAATTATTGGGCAAGAAATTAATAATCTGAAGGTTAGAAAATGTTCTTAATACCTTTTTTTAAAATAAGAAATAAATTCGAATTGAAATCAGTGATTAATGTTAGTTAGAATAGTCCAAAATCATAAAAAAATTAAGAAAAGAAAACTTAACAGACCAGCCAGAATAGCGCGCATATGGTTTTACAGAGAGACGTTATTTAATTTTCAGGAGCATTTTTTTACTTTTTTAGGATCTTTTTTTGGAATCGGAATAATAGGTTTATTGAATAGTTATGAATTTACCAAGACCGACAATTTGTTTTTGATTGGTTCTTTCGGCGCATCTTCGGTTTTAGTCTATGGAATTATCAATAGTCCTTTTTCGCAACCCAGAAATCTGATAGGAGGCCATCTTATTTGCGCTATCATTGGAGTGACTATTCATAAGTATTTTCCATTTGAAATTTGGGTGACATCAGCTTTGTCCGTCTCTTTATCAATTGTAGTAATGCAAATAACTAAAACACTTCATCCACCCGGAGGTGCTACAGCGTTGATTGCTAATATAGGATCAGAAAAAATACAGGCTTTAGGATACTTTTATGTGATAAGCCCGGTGCTTTCAGGGGTTTTAATATTATTTATGGTGGCCTTAATATTTAATAATATAACTTCAAACAGGAAATATCCTGCGAAGGGTTTTCGAACAATCAGTTCGAAATTTTTTAAATAGTTTTTAATAGTTCAGTAAGTAAAGCCATTTCTTCATCACTGTTAAAAGTATGTAGACAAATCCTCAATCTTTCAGAACCGGTTTTTACAGTTGGAGATAAAATGGGCCGAATGTCAAAACCATGATCCTGAAGGAAATTAGCAGACTTTCTTGCCTGGTCGTTTCCCGGAATAATGATAACCTGGATAGGACTAAAACTTTTGATACTTGACAGATTTGAAGAAGTAAATTTTTGAATTTTGTTTTTAATATCAGCTTGAAGCAGATTGTTACTTGTCAAAAATTTATAAGCTTCAAGAATTGATAAAACGCTATGCAAACTCATAGCCGTAGTAAATATAAAAGGTCTTGAGAAATTGATAAGATAGTCTTTTAAGGTCTGAGAACCCACGACAGCAGCTCCATGACAACCCATTGCTTTTCCGAATGTGTGGATCCTGATTGGAATTTTATTTTCTAATCCTAATTCACAAACTAATCCAGCACCATTCTGGCCGAAAACGCCAGTTGAATGTGCTTCATCGACAATAAGAAGAGCATTATATTTTTCACTTAATTCCGCTAATTCATTCAATGGGGCAAAATCCCCGTCCATAGAATAAACTGATTCTACAGCTATGTAAACCTGGCCTTTTGCCTTTTTTATTTTTTTTTCAAGGCTATCTAAATCATTGTGAAGAAATGGAAAATGGTCTGCATGGTTTAACCTGATTCCATCTTTGATACAGGCATGTGATAGTTCATCAAACAAAATTGTATCACCTCTTTGAGGTAAAGTAGAGAATACGGCCATATTGGCTACATAACCTGAATTGAACAGTAATGCAGCTTCAGCATGATGTGTTTGTGCTAAAAAAGATTCGGTTTTTTCAAAATATTCATTGTTGCCAGTTATTAGTCTTGATCCGGTAGAACCAAGTTTGTTTATGATAGCCGCATTCTCATAAGCCTGTTTTACCGCATTCAGTAGGTCTGTATTTCGGGCTAGACTAAGGTAATCATTAGAGGAGAAATCTATTAAGCCATGTGTTGTTTTAATATTTCTCAATGAATTCTCCTCACTTCGTTTATTAAGTGCATTTTTCCATTGGTTTTGTGGAATCTCTTTTTGCATGCTCAAATTAAAGTATTTTTAAAATTAATTTTAAGAGCATCAATTGTTTTATGGATTTTTTGAAGATTCCGCACACTCCCGAAATTATCAGTCATGCCTTGTTCAAATTGTTTAACAAAAACTTTTAAAATATATTGGATACTAAACCTCTTGTAATTATTGCTTTGGAGAACGGTTTGTTAAAATAATATTACATCTGTTAAAACCGGCCTTCAATATTTTCCTCTACGTTAATCAAGGCTTTTTCAATTTTCCTTTCAGGAATAAGCCACATAATAGAAACTGACAGGTAGAACAGACCTGAAGCCAGAGGTG
>JANYCH010000015.1 GCA_025360395.1 Cytophagales bacterium
TTTTATGAAAGAAAAGTCAATGAAGGCAAAAACAAGATGAGCGTGATTAATTCAGTAAGAAATAAACTAATCCATAGGGTATTCGCCAGTGTAAACCAGAATAGAAAATATGACAAAATTTATACTCCTTTACTTGCTTAAGCCATAGAAATCAAAGGCCTGACCAGAATTGATCCCAAAAACACCAATAGCCACTGCAATGGCCAGTTCAAAATTGTTACCCGCAGCAGTGAATGCAATAGCTGCATTCTGTGAATAATCAGCACCTAATGATTTTCCAATTAAAAAACTTACCAAAAACATTATAATAAAATAGATGCACAATGGCATGGCGATTAACAAAACATCTGAAGGAATTAATACAATAAGATTACCCTTCAAACTAAACATGATCACAATTGTAAATAGTAAAGATATCAGGGTCAAAGGTGATATTGCGGGTATAAATTTTGAATTGAACCACTCTTTGCCTTTCAACCTCATCAGCCCATAGCGGCTAAGTATTCCTGCAGCAAAAGGTATTCCCAAATAAATAAAAACACTTTCTGCAATCTGACCAATGGAGATGTTTACTTCTAATCCTTTCATCCCAAATAGTGGCGGAAGAACGGTGATAAACAAATAGGCGTAAATGCTGTATAATAGTACCTGGAAAATACTGTTAAGTGCCACCAGTCCTGCGGCATATTCCCTGTTACCATCTGCCAGATCGTTCCAAACAATGACCATGGCTATGCATCGAGCCAAACCAATGAGGATCAGGCCTATCATATAGTCTGGATGGTTGCTTAAAAGACGATCGACAGTATAAACATCAAAATTGGACCTATGATCCAATTCAGCAAAAGAGAGGCGCCAAGTACTCTTGTATTTCTAAATACTTCTCTCAAGTTCTCATACCTCACTTTCGCCAGGGGTGGGTACATCATCAGGATCAATCCGATGGCTATGGGAATATTGGTTGTGCCAGATGAAAAGGATTGAATGAAATGGGAAGTGTCTGGTAAAAAATATCCAAGCACCACACCCAGAGCCATGGCAAGAAAAATCCATAATGTTAAGTAACGGTCTAGAAAGCTTAATTTTTTTGATTGGGTTGGTGCGCAGTTATCGAACATTCTTTATGAGTTTAATAGGGATTTTACCAGGGAGAACGCATACAGAGTTTCAGTCGCAATCTGAAAACAACGCTCGCTATATTTCGCATCCTGTTCATGTGTATTGTCAAGAGCTTTAGGATCTTTGTATGGAGTTGAGATCCGGGCAATTGCACCTGATACTATCGGGCAGGCGCCATCGGCTTCCGTACAGGTCATGATTGCGCAGAATCCTTCATTTGGGTTGGCTGAGTCATCATATTTTTTGGAGAAACACAAAATGCTTTCTCCATTGTCCTGGTACTTTACAATGTACTTTGGGTTGGAAGGGCAGTTATCCTTTTCAATTTTGAATCCTGCCTTTTCTGCTGCTCTTATTGCATTAGGATTAAAGGCAGTCGCTTCTGTTCCTCCGGAATAGCTTTGGAAACTTTCAATTCCATAATAGGATGCAGCTGTTTTTGCCCAGATCTGCCCAAAATGACTTCTTCTTGAATTGTGGGTGCAGATGTAGATCAGTTCTGCTTTTTCTCCGGCTTTCATTTTACTTGCTACATACTTACTTATTTCAGCAAGTGTTTGCTTTCTTTCTTCCGGAATTTCATCAAAATGCTTTACTGCGTCTTCGATGTAAGATTTGATTTGTGGGAACATTTTTTTTAAGATTCAAGATATAAGATTCAAGTCGCAAGAATAAGAATTAACAGCAGCCTCCACCTGGGGAGCAGCTGTTGCTTTGTTTCATGCCTGCTAATTCAATTTTAACTTTTTCCTTTGGAATGCCGCAATTGTCGCTGGCAAGACAGTTGGTGGACTTATTGGTCAAGGTGAAATACTCTCCGTTAAAATCAAGGCCGTATTTACCGATGGTATTCTGTTTGGTATTCCACTTCAATATCAGAATCACCTAATTGAAGGACTTTTTCTGAAAGTGCAATAATGGAAAGTAGTTTTTGCGGGGCCAGGCTATGATCAAAGTCTCCTGCTTCCCAAAGCTGAAAGTTCACCGACTTTTCTCTCCTGACGGTTCCTCTGCAATCAATGAAGTTTTTGGTGATCTCGCCTATTTCTGTTACATGAAAGTGTGCAGGCACAAACCTGCCATCGGGTAATTGAAATCTGAGTGTCTCTAAATCCTGGAGCGTGTGTTTGATTTCTGATAGTTCATCTTATGTTTTATTAAATGTTAAATTGCAATATTGCGATTATTAAGAGCAAAAAAACTCAGCAGCATTTGCCGGTACTATTATAAGAATCAAACAGATGGCTAAAATCCTGCTGTATCTCATTCCATACTTTTTCGTTGATACAATAACAGATGCTGGTTCCTTCTATTTCTCCTTTGATGATTCCGGCTTCTTTCAATTCTCTCAAATGCTGGGAAACGGTAGACTGTGACAATGGGAGTTCTTCCACCAGGTCATTGCAGATGCAAGCCTGTTTTTTTAACAAGAGCTCAATGATCGCAACCCGTGCAGGATGTCCCAATGCTTTGAAAACATTGGCTCTTCTGTTTTGTGCGTCAGTAAAAGAAGCTGATTTGGTAAGTCCCATAATTGATATATTGCAATATTGCGATTAATAATTCTGATTGTCAAATATTGTCTCCGTATTCCTGATTATTTTATGGAGTTTTATCTCTTTATTACTTTTTTAATTTTTCTGAATAACGAAGTAATTGTTAAATCTGAATTAACAAATGTCTTCGACAGGATGGTTTTGGTTACAAAAGCTTAACCATTAAACAACTCATTGGCAACTAGTAGTAAAAACGAGTAAGGTAGTTTTGTAGACGGTATTGAACCTGTTAAACTATAGGGTCAACCTGAATTTTAATCAAAACAACATGAAAAAAAGCATGAACAAAATCTTACTAAGTCTTGCAACAGTCTTTGTGGCAGGAAGCATTGGTAATGCGCAAAACCTTGATTACACCTTTGTCACGGTAGGGTGTAACCGGATTGATCCAATTGATATCGTGGCAGCAGGACAAGGGTCTACATATGACACTATTAGTTCTGCCAATGTGGGTGCATTAAACAGATTGTTTTCAGAGGTAGTCGCCATGTCTCCTCATCCAACTTTTCTTTTGATGACAGGTGACATTGTAATGGGCTACAGAGCAGATACCAATTACCTGGCTAAACAGCTTCAGGGATGGAAAGCTCTTTATAATGCTCATCCAATTTCAAAATCTGCTATAAAAGTGGTGGTAATTCCAGGAAACCATGAGACTCAGGACAAAGCAGCCGGTAAAAAATCTACTCAAGCTCTTGAGAGAACATTCTTACGTGAGATGAAAAATTTCATTAACGGAAGTAATGGTCCTGTCGCAACAGGTAAAGTACCAGGTACCGACAGTTTAACTACTGATCAAAGTCAGCTTACTTATTCTTTCAATTACAAAAACGACCATTTCTTAATTTTAAACACTGACCCAACCGGTCGCGACTCTCGTTTGCCTTTTCGCTGGTTAAGGAATGATTTAAGTAAGGCAACCAATGCAAGGCACATATTTGCATTTGGACACAAGCCTGCTTATTCTTCTAAATTTAAACCATTGGATGGTTTGGAAGCATTTGTTGCTCAAAGAGACAGTTTTTGGACAGTATTAGAAAACGCTCATGCAGAAGCAATGTTCGCAGCTCACGAGCATATTTGGGATACAATCCAAGGACATAAGGGCAAAACCTGGCAGGTGATTGCCGGAAACGGTGGTTCAGCAGTTGAATCTACGTTGAACCCTGTGGTAAACAAGAAATGGAATGAACCACCTTACAACTACCATGGTTTTACCCTTGTAAGTGTATACACGAATGGTAAAATTGTTTGCCAAAGTATGGGACACGATATCGGTGCTCATTACTGGGATGAAGTTCCTTCTAACCCAACTACAGAAAGAGCAAATTTCAGACTTGAAACAGGTGTGGTAATTGATCATACACCAATACTAAGTACTCACACTGCCGGTCCATTCACTCTTACATCTACAATCACTGATAATATCAGTATAAAAGCCGATACACTAATGTATTGGGTAAACGGTGTGTTGAATAAAACGGTGGCTGTAGTTAACGGCTCTACTTATACATATACTATCCCAGCACAAACAGGAAGCGGAAGTATCCAGTACAGTATCAAAGCTATTGATAGTTTCGGCCAGGTTACTATGCTTCCTTCTGAACCAAATGGAAAATACAGCTTCAGATTTGGAGTTCCTGTTGCTGAAGGATTAAGTTCTTCTCAAACCGCATACGTTTCACCGGTTGCTCCTGGTGTAATAACTACTCCAATTTTAACAACAGGCGATGTAGTTGGCGGTTACAAAATGGTTGGAATTCCGGACGGATTAGGAGCCTATGACAATGGCAACGGAACCTTTACCTTGTTGATGAACCATGAGTTATCAGGTACCCCTGCAAATCCAGAAGGTGTTGTACGTGCCCATGGCGGAAAAGGAGCTTTTGTATCTAAATGGGTAATCAGCAAGTCAGACCTTTCAGTAATAAGCGGAAGTGATTTGATCCAGACTGTGAAATTATGGAACGGTACAGGTTATACTACATATGGCCCATCTGATACTACAAAAATGAAATCTTTCCTTCGTTTTTGTTCAGCAGACCTTCCTTCAGTATCTGCATTTTATAACAGTGCTTCAGGCAAAGGAACTCAGGAGCGTATCTTTATGAACGGTGAGGAATCATCAGCAGAAAGAGGTCGTGCAATGGCACATATTGCTACAGGCCCTAATGCAGGTACTTCTTATGAATTGCCGAGATTAGGCAAAGCTGCATGGGAAAACGCCCTTGCCAACCCTGCTACAGGAGACAAAACACTGGTAGGTGTTGACAATGACGGTTCAACCACAGATTCTAAAGTATACTTCTACCTTGGTACAAAAACTGCAACAGGAACAGAAGTGGAGAAAGCTGGTTTAACAAACGGAAAATTATTAACCGTTAAGATCGCTGGTTATGCTGCAGAAAGAACAAGTGCAACTGTGAGCAATGGAGTACCAACATCAGGAACACGTTTCAGCCTTCTAGATTTAGGCAATGTGGAAAACATGACAGGTGCAGCTTTGAACACAGCAGCCAATACAGCTGGTGCTACTAAATTCGCTCGTGTGGAAGATGGTGCATGGGATCCAATTCATCCTAATGATTACTATTTCAATACAACAGACCAGTTAGACCAGGTAAATGACAAAATCGGAACTCAGGTTGGCCGTAGTAAAGTATGGAGACTTCGTTTTGACGATATCAACAATCCTGAATTAGGCGGTGTTGTTGAAGCAGTTCTTGATGGAACAGAAGGACAAAACATGCTAGATAATATGGCAATTGACAACTACGGTCATATCATTTTGCTTGAAGATGTTGGAAATGCAGCACACAACGGTAAAGTATGGCAGTACACAATTGCAACAGACGAGTTTAAGATCATCGCCAAACATGATCCGGCCCGTTTTGGAGACATTGGAGTACCAGCTACAGCCCCTTTCAACCAGGACGAAGAGACTTCAGGGATCATAGATGTTCAGGACATTTTAGGAGCAGGTAAATTCCTTGTAGTAGATCAGGCTCATTACCTTACAGATGCTGAAACAGTTGAAGGTGGACAGTTATTACAACTCTTCAATCCTGATACTTATAACGCTTCAACTCTGGTTACTGGTTTTGATGATGCATCAGATGTATCAGCTACTTCAGAAGTTACGCTGTATCCTACTCCTACAAACAATGAGGCTACAATCTCAATCAGGTTAGACAGAGTTGACAAAGCAGTTGTTAGCATGTTTGATATGAAAGGAAATAAGGTTCTTCCTTCTATAGAGAAAAATGTTGGGAAAGGGGTACAACAAATTACTGTAAATACTCAGGGACTTGAAAATGGAATCTACATTATGCAGGTTTCAGTGGGTAATAAAACAACAAGAATCAAAACAGTGATTTTGCACTAAGATCCTTCTTATTTAATTTTCCAAAACAGGGTGCTCTTGGGCACCCTGTTTTTTTTATTCAATTTCTTAAATCAACATACATCCTTTAACAATTAGGAAACAATTCCTACATGATAAAGAAACCTTGTAAAAGTAATTTTACAGTCCCAGGGATCTTACTTTGAACAAGCAATCAATAATCTTTTTCCTTTCGTTTGCAGTATTAATTGTTTTTATAAACAGTTATAGCCCTAATATTTATTTTGCAGGTTATCATGACAGAATTGACAGGTTAAAGGAGCAGCAACTAAAATTATTCAAAGAAATTGAAGGCAATAAGCTGATCTCTCCTGATGATAAGAAAAGAGTTAAGGATCAGATAATTTTATCACGCAAGCATTTAAAAGGACTTGATTTCTGGCTCCGGTATCTTGAACCTGTTGCCTATAAGAAAATTAACGGTCCGCTTCCGGTTGAATGGGAAACTGAGGTTTTTGAAAAATCAGAAAAACCATATAAAAGATTGGGTACCGGCCTTACACTTGCTGAAATTCATTTAGAAGAGGAAGCTGTAAAAGACACCCTTCTTCATTTAATTGAAGCTTCATTAAAAGCTTTACCTACATACAGTGCAGATTCTATTACTTCTCAACTAAAATTCCACTCTCATTTTTATTTTTGCAACAGACTTTTTTTACTGAATCTGGCTTCTATTTACACCACCGGGTTTGAATGTCCGGATACCTCATTGATAATTCCCGAATTATCTGGTATGCTGACCGATGTGCAGCAGATTTACCTTGAATTTAACAATAGCTTTCCTGAAACTCCTTTATCAGCAAAGTACCTCGATACTTACTCTGCATGTTTAAATTTTGTCAATTCTCAATCAGTTAATTATTCTGAATTCGACCATTTTATTTTCATCAAAGAGTACATCAATCCGCTTTATGATTTAAACCACCAGTTTATTTTGGATTTTAAAGTAGCCAGCAAGAGTTATGTGGACTACACATTGAATAAGCAAGCTGCTTCCATTTTTGATAAAACCCTTTACCAAGGTCAAAATTCAAAAGGTATTTTTTTAAGGGTGAAGGATGAAATGGTCCTTTCTGAAATAGACAAAGTAGGGAAATTACTATTCTTCGATCCAATCTTATCAGGGAACAACCAGCGCAGTTGTGCCTCCTGCCATAAACCTGATCAGTTTTTTACCGACACATTATCACGCACCTCTTTACATTTCGATCATCAGTCTGCATTGGCCAGAAATACACCGTCACTTGTCAATGTTGGTTTTAATCACTTATTGATGATGGATGGAAAACATATTTCACTTCAGGATCAGGCATTGGCTGTTATTACAAATGCAATTGAAATGGGAGGGTCCAATAAAGATGTGGTACAAAAGGTTTTAAGTTGTTCGGAATACAATAAAGCCTTCAAAAAGCTGTTAAAATATACTCCACAGGAAAAAGAAATTACAATCGAACATATTTCATCTGCCATCACTTTATATTATAGCAAGTTCAGCCATTATTATTCTCCTTTTGATGAAGCAATGAATAAAAAAGCTGTTCTGGATGAACCGGCCAAAAAGGGTTTTAATCTTTTCATGAGTAAGGCGCAATGTGCAACATGTCATTTTGTTCCTCAATTCAATGGTGTTAAGCCTCCATTTGTGGGTTCAGAATTTGAAGTTCTG
>JANYCH010000048.1 GCA_025360395.1 Cytophagales bacterium
AATCGAAGAAATAGTAGAAAAAAGCAGCCATATTACTTTCAATTCGCTAAGTCAATATGAATTATATTACTCTTTAATCAAAAATTCAGATAATAAGGTTTCAATAGGTTTAAGGGTAAATCCGGAATATTCAGAAGTAGAAACAGATTTATATAATCCATGTGCACCTGGAAGTAGATTAGGTATCACCTCAGATAAGTTTTCGGAACAGCTGCCAGAAGGTGTAGAAGGCTTACATTTTCATGCCCTTTGTGAATCAAGTTCTTATGATCTGGAAAAAACCCTTACCGCTTTTACAGAGAGGTTTGGAAAATTTTTGCCTCAAATAAAATGGGTAAATATGGGTGGGGGGCATCTCATGACAAAAAAAGGTTACGATACAGAACATTTAATAAAAATTTTAAAGGATTTCAAACAAAAATATGATGTTGAGGTCATCCTTGAACCAGGAAGCGCTTTTGCATGGCAAACTGGTTTTTTATATTCTACCGTTCTTGATATTGTTGAAAATCATGGGATTAGAACGGCAATGCTTGATGTGTCTTTTACTGCGCATATGCCCGACTGCCTTGAAATGCCTTATAAACCAAAAATAAAAGGTGAATCGGACCTCCTTACCAAGAACAAATACAGGCTAGGCGGAAATACGTGTCTTTCAGGAGACTATATGGGAGATTGGTCATTTGAAAAGAATTTGAAGGTAGGTGACCCTATTATATTTGAGGATATGATCCATTACACTATGGTAAAAACCAGTACATTCAATGGAGTCCCCCACCCCTCTATTGGCATTATAAAAACAAATGGGGAATTTAGCCTGCTTAAAAAATTTGATTACGAAAGTTTTAAAAACAGGCTTTCATAAGATTAACCTATAACTTGGTCTTTACCCGCATTCCAAACTTCTTTTTGCACACCATTATCAAAATTCATAACTAACCTTGGAGGGTTTGCGAGCAATATTAACCTAATGTCTTTATTAGGAAAAGCAAAAGCTTCTACCCAAACACCGTCTTTCGCTGGTATTGTGTATTCAATTGTACCATCAGGATGTGCTTTTTTAACAGCATATTTTTTAGCCAGATAGGCAATAGGAGAAAGGACATCAGATTCGGGAAAATTTTTCTCATGGACAACTGTTAAGACTTTGTCCATATATTCCCCAAATTCATCTAAAAAATCATCTTCTAATTCGTGTAAAACCTCTTCCAGTTCGTCGTATTTTGTATCAGAATAACTTAATGTAGCCAAATGGTTCCTTTTCTCAATCAACTCTGTTAAAGCTGTGTTCATTTCATTCATATTCATACTCAACTCTTTTTATGATATTCTGGGATTAAAAGATCTATTTGTGTAAACTCATTTTCTTTGCTGTCAACCGAAATCTCCCCTTTAAGCAGCTGAACAGCATTTTTAGCAATATACAAACCTAAGCCATTTCCTTTAGAAAGATCACTTGCTTTGTAAAACATATCAAATATTTTAACCTGGTGTTCAGCTTTTATCCCTTTCCCATTATCATAAAAAGTGATTAAAAGTTTATTATCCTTTTTAAGAATATCTATTATTAATTCCGGATCTGATTTGCGGTTATATGTAAAAGTATTGTCAACTATGTTTTTTACGGTGGTTTCAAAAAGCTTTTTATCAGTGCAAAAATTAAGGTCTTCCCCCTTGTAAATTATTTTAAAATTTTTTTCTTTTATTTCACTTTTAAAACTCGAGATAACAGCATCCAGTGAATCTTTGATACTAAATACTTCAGGAACAATATCATTTTGCTTGATCTCTGAAACTAAAAAAAGCTTTTTTAAAATCTGATCAAGTCTTGCAACCGAAGTGTTGATCATATCAAAGAAATTTAAAGATTCTTTATCTACTATATGTAGGTGTGCTACATTAACTAATCCTGAAATAGTAGAAACAGGGCCTCTTAAATCATGGGAAGCTCTGTATATTAGCGTGCTAAGTTCCTGATTTGTGTTTGTAAGGCTTAACTCACTTTTTAGTAATTTACTTTCAACAAGCTTTCTTTCTTTTATTTCATTTTCTAGTTTATTTTTTTCTATTTCCAGTGCCTGGTTTCTATTTCTCAAGGTCGAGGTACGGACTTTAATAAATACATAAATGGAAATAACCAATACCATAAAAAACAAGATCCTGAACCACCAGGTTTCCCAAAAAGGTGGTTTTATCTGGAAATGTAATGAAGTGGGTTCAGGGCTCCATATACCGGCATAATTTCTTGATTTTACCAGGAAAGTATAAGAACCAGGGGGGAGTTTATTGTAGGTAACAAAATTTTGTTCTGTTAAAAGCGACCAGTTATCATCAAAACCTGATAATTTATATTGATATCGAAGTTTCTCATTGTATGAAAAAGAAATTCCGTTAAATGTAAATGTCAATAGGTTTTCATTATGTTTAAAAACCAGGTTATCTGGTATTTCATTTTGATATTGTATTTTTCCGCGTTCATTCCAATTGATGTTATCATAGTTAAGTTTCAGGTCTGATATATCGACATAAGAACCTGTTGGTGACCTATTCTCCGGACTAACATCAAAACGGATACATACATTTATACCTCCAATCCAGATATTACTGCTCGGTTTGGTCTGATAAGTGGCTTGAGTTAATTCCTTCTCAGCTATATATTGTGAATAATCTGAAATTACAGCGTTGTTAGATTTGCTTATTATTCTTTCAAGACCATTTTTATGTCCAACCCAGGTTGCCCCCTGAATGTCTTTTTGAAAAAAGTATATGTAATCTGATAAAAGACCATCAGAAGTAGAGATAAACTTAATAAACCTGTCAGTTTGATCAATCAAAAATAATCCTTGTCCGGAGGTGCCAACCCAAATATTTCCACTATTATCTTCAGAGAAACAGTTTATATCCAATCCAGAATTGTCTAAAGGAGATTGAATAGTAATTATTTTTTTTCCATTGAAATAGGACAATCCTGACTTATGCGTTCCAAACCATACTTTTCCATTGGAATCAGGAAAAATGCAATAAACATAATTATGTGCCATACCATCTTCCATGGTAAAGGTTTTAAACTGCTTTCTTTTGATATCAAATAAAATAGCGCCGGATGAGGTGGCTATCCAGATATTGTTGTTCTTATCCTTGACTATTTGTTTGATTTTATCTTGCCCACTTATAGGTATAATCCATTTTGTTAGTCTATTGGAAGAAAGGTCCCAGCGGTAAACCAAAGAATTCCCTGTGGTGATAATAAATTCATTATTAGTTAGTTCGCATATAGAAACAACTCCGTCTTTTATTTTAAGGTCAAGCAAAGAAAATTTACCAAGATTAGCGGACGATTGAAAAATTCCCTGATTTGTACCCAATAAAATGTCTTTAGAAGTGGACATTAACACTGAATTTACCCTTGTTTCAGCTTGGAGTCCTAATGAATAAAAAATGCTTCTTTTAAGAGATAATTTTATTAAACCACTACCAAAAGTCCCAATCCATATATTTCCTTCGTTGTCTTCAAACATAAGGTTTGGGACGACCTGTGACAAGACAGCTGGCATCTTAACCGTGCTTATCTGAAAAGCATTGTTTTGCAAATATTTATATTCTGTCCAAACGCCTGTATTATTGATTATCCAAAATTTGTTGTTTCCTGTAGCATAGATAAAACTAATATTATCATTGATTTGCTTGTCGATATTAAGGTTGCTAAATTTAAATCCCTGATCAGAATCCTCTAATATATAGGTATTTTTGTCCTGGGAGATAACAAGCCATCTTGTGGCATTTAACCTTGAAATGCTTTTAATTCCACTTCCGTCTGGAACAGGATACTTTAAAATACTTTCCTTATTGTTTATTGGATTATAATCAATTGAGTAAATAATTGCCTCTGTCGCAACCAGTACCCTTGAATTAATCCTTGTTGAATCTATAAACTCTACTGACTCATATTGCCCTAATAGCCATTTTTTAATTTTCTTGTTATCGTTTCGGATCGCTGCAACTTCTCCTTCCTTTGTCCCAACCCATAATATGTTATTTCTGAATATGATATTGGTAATACTTGCAGATGTAACTTTTTGGGGGGTGTAGGATTTGAACTGACCGTTATAACAAGAAGAAATATTTCCACCAAAGTGTGAGAAAATCCTTTCGCCATAAGGGGTTATACAGGAGGCAGTGATAAAATCTTCTTTCAAACCACTGTTGGTTTTATAGAGAAGGAAAGTTTTTCCATCAAATTTTGCTAACCCACTTCCTGTTC
>JANYCH010000049.1 GCA_025360395.1 Cytophagales bacterium
TTCCTGAGCAATGAACCCTATTTGTTTATCAGCAGTAAACCTTTTGTCTGGAAATTCATTTATTTTCCAGAAATAGTTAACACCCTCAACACGAAGTATGTTTTCTAGAGAACGGCTTAGAGGAACTATATCCTTTTTATATCTTATATCAGAACAAGCCGTAACAGCGGTTGAGGCAGTAATTGTACCAGATGCAACGATACTTCCCTGTACGCCGATATTTCCATTTACTGACAATGCATAATTTGGAGAACCACAAAATATTCCTACTCCAGTACGGGTAAGCTCTAGTGGGGTAACCATTGTGGCAGCAGAGTTGGCAGCACCTGTGGCATTTGATATCTGGAAGCCTAATGCTCCTGTTACAGTCCCAAATGCTATATTGGAAGCGTAATGCGTTCCAGCTACACTACCCTTTCCAAAATTCCAGTTAGCCCCACCCCAAAAAGTATTAAAACCAAAGCCAGGGTTACTTGAAGTAATATAGGTAGACAAGGAGTTACCGAACTTAGCCACATTTATTGTGGCCACATCTACATCAAATGGGTATCCAGGTGAGACAGTCCCGATGCCGACACTTGTGTTTGTTACTCCAAGTACAGCGTTTCCTCCACCTGCCTGAAGTATCAATTTGTTTGCAACATTATCTGCCCTTAATATGATATCTCCGGCAGAAGCTGAACCAGAATAATGACCTGCCGCTGCAGCTATTGCAATCCTTCCCTCTTCCCCGGTTCTACCAATGGCGATACTTCCATGATTTCCTGCACTTCCTGTACTTGCAAAAATAATGGCTGCATTAGCACTTTCAACTTGAAGCCTGGTAGTTGGAGTAGCAGTCCCTACACCCATTCTTCCTCCACCGGTAATGCGGACAAGTTCATTTGAAGTTGTAGCAGATAAACCAGAAAAAAATACATGGTCTGCAGAAATACCATCTGTCTGATACCTTAATGTGCTTCCATTTATCCCGAAACCATAAAATTGATGGTCGTTGTTTACTGTATTAAACAGAACTATTTTCCGGTTATGAACCTGTTGGCTACCTACTACCAGTTCTGTGTTGTTTGATCCACCAGCCCTAGTTTGCTGTAGTTGCAATCCCAGGGTAACTGCCCCGCTATTGATATACCATTGCTTTTGGGTGATACCACCAACAGTTTCTAACAGGGTCCTGTCGTAGGCACTTACAGGCAAAGCCCCAAACTGGTACTGCATATCTGTATAGTCATTTGCGGCAGGTGCTTTCCAACTTCTTTGGACCAGGGCATTTGTGGTACTATTTTGGTAATTGAATCCGAATATACCAGTTCCTTTCTGAGTGAAGCCCATACTAAGATTTGCACTGGTACCATTAGAATAAATACCATCATATCCAATGCCAATACCTGCAGTACCGTTGTCATGTCTGAATTCAGCCCCTGTAGTTGGGGTTACATTTGTAAAAACCGACGGAAAACTGCCTGTCACATACAAACCTTGAGAAGTAGTGTTATGAGCCCCTGACCTGGCATTAGTTTGTATTTCAAGTTGAGAATTGGGTGAAGCAATCCCTATACCAACGTTCCCTCCACTTTGGACCCTCATTTTTTCAGAGTTATTAGTTCGGATAACAAAATCAATAGCATCTGTAGTCCCTAAAAAGTTGAATGCTGCACTTGTTCCGCTATTACCGGTCAAAGTCCAGTTGTCCCCAACACCATTTCCATCCCTTACCAACCATGCACCCATTCCATCGGAAAATATAGTTATAGATTGGCCAGGCTTAGTTAGCAGGTAACTCGCTGCGCCATCAATTAATCCTGAAGAAGCTGTGACTGTAACTGTTGCCGAGCTACCTACATTCCTTTTAATTTCATAAATACGGGCAGCGCAGGTATTAGGTCCAGGCAAAGTAACAGTAATCGCAGTACCACCATTATTACAAACTATAGTACTATGTGAAGCGTCCAAAGTAGTAGAGGCAGTGATCGTGGTCACTTTCTTACCAAAAGAACCCCAGACATCTAATATAGATTGAGGGTTAAAGATTCCGACCCCAACACTGGTGTTTGATACTCCAAGTACCCCGTTTCCGTTACCAGCCTGAAAAATTAGCATATTTGCAGGATTGTCAACTCTTAAAACAACGTCTCCAATCAAAGATGAGTTAGAATATTGGGTTGCCCCTGCAGCTATTCCAAGATGGACCTCTTCCGTTGTTCTTCCAATTGCAATCGCTACAGTATTTCCTATGCCTCCGGAGCTTGCAAAAATGGCACTTGCATTGGCACTTACTACTTGAAGTTTATTAAGTGGGGTTGTTGTATTGATCCCAACATTCCCACCACTCTGGACCCTCATTTTTTCAGTGTTATTTGTTCTTAAAACAAAATCAATAGCATCTGTAGTCCCTAAAAAATTAGTTGCGGCACTTGTTCCTCCATTTCCAGTTAAAGTCCAGTTGTCGGCCACACCATTTCCATCCCTTAGATACCAAACGATACCATCAGTAAAAACTGTAATAGATTGGCCAGGCTTGGTTAATAAATATGTTGTGGCCCCATCAATTGTTCCTCCAGTAGTCACATTCACAGTAACTGTAGCGGTGCTGTTTGCATTCCTTTTAATTTCATATATTCTAGATGTGCAGGTGTTCGGTGCAGGCAAAGTAATGGTAATGGGGGTAGCCCCATTATTACAAATTACAGTGCTTTGGGCATCATTTAAAGTAGTTGAAGAAGTAACTGTTAGATGTTGTTTGGCAAATGAACCGGCTACATGTAGGGTAGAAGTTGGGATAGGGGTAGTTATTCCAACTTTACCATCGCTTTGGATATTTACAGCATCTACTAAAGACCCTGCATTGGTTGTTCTCATTCGGATATAAGTGTTTCCTGAATTATCACTTCTCCGGGCTTGTAAATACACTATGTCCCCACCCCCCAAAGGAGCCATATAAATATGGCCTGGAAGAAAAATAGAATGGGTAGATTGCAAGGTGTTGTTAGTTAGATATATATCTCCCAGGCCATTTACATCTAAATGACCTCTTGGGGTTGAGGTCCCTATTCCTACATCGCCTGTGGAAGTGACACGCATCCTTTCTGCACCACTCGTTTTGAGTACAAAGTCAATAGCATCTGTGGTACCTAAGAAATTTGTACCCGCAGTTGTTGAAGCATTACCGATTAGGGACCAGTTGTCAGCAACACCATTTCCATCCCTTAGCAACCATACACTGCCATCTGAAAAAACTGAAATAGACTGGCCAGCCTTATTTAGTAAAAAACTTGCTGCGCCGTCAATTGTGCCTGCCGAAGTTACATTGACAGTAACTGTTGCAGTACTTGAAGCGTTCCTTTTGATTTCATATATCCGGGCATTGCAAGTATTGGCTACGGGCAAAGTAACTGTAATAGCCGAACCACCATTATTACAAACCACAGTGCTATAGGTATCGTCCAATGTAGTGGTGGCAGTAATGGTGGTAACTTTCTTGCCAAAAGAACCGTTGTCCTCGAAAGAAGATTTTGGGGTATTTGTGTTTACACCTACACCATTCTGGGCATTAAGGTGGAATATGGAAAAAAAGAAAAATAATAGAAGAAGCTTTACTGAAGATACTGATGAAGAATTTGACATTGTATGTAAATTTGACTTGTGAAATTAAAAAAAAATAATGATATGTTTACCATTAGGCTTATGGGTCAAAAATTAATTTATTGCACTTAGTGATAAAATATTCATTCTCAATAATTTGTTTAAAATTACGTTTATTATTACGGGTATAGCGTATAATGGTTCGATACCTTTTAATGCTCATTAAATTTGCTTACTAAAAGTTTAATTTTTCCATTAATATTTATATTCATTTGTATTTCATCATACTCTAAGGAAATCGTCCTTGATTGTAATCATAAAGAATATGAAATCAATAATGACTTAGAATACTTAATAGATTCCAGTGCTACTATTTCGAAAATTGCAAAAGGTGTTTTTAAATTTAAAAGTGCAGTAATCCCATATTATGCAAGTAAGGGAAATAAAGAGTATTGGGTTAAATTTCAGGTAAGAAATAATTGCTTGTCAAATAACCAATCCTGGTTTTTAGAAATTTGGAATAATGATATTGACAGTTTAGATTTCTATTCAGTTGATTATAATGGGAAGTTCAAAAAGGAAACAGCTGGTTTCTATGTTAATTTCTCCAAAAGGAAAATTGTTAATACGAACATCACTTTTCTTTTAAACACTTCAAATGTAAATACATATTATTTAAGGCTCTGGCGTCATTTACCAATGCGCTTTTCATTTCATATTAAAAACAATGAAGCCTTAATAAAACATTCGGTGTGGGAATACTGGCTTTCTGGTATTTTCTACGGAACCTTGTTATTGATTTTTATTCTAAATATTTACCTTTTTGTCACCATCCGAAAGCGGATGTATTTCTATTATCTACTCTGCATTGGCTCTGAAATTTTATATTGCTTAAGCAGGGACGGATTGGGATTTCAATTTCTTTGGCCAAATTATCCCTGGATAAAC
>JANYCH010000058.1 GCA_025360395.1 Cytophagales bacterium
GGCTTAATGGGTTTAAAAGCATTGAATACTACCAGGTTATTTTCAACGGTATTTACCTGGGCTCCATCGGCCTCGCCCATTTCATTGATGAAATATAATCCATCGCCATTGTTCAGTTTTTCAGCATTTTCAATGATGTAGGCATTTCTTTTTACTTCAATCAATTTTCCGATTGGCTGGCCCTGTGATTTTGGAGTTTCCCACGATCCGATGCTTGCCTTTCGGTGGTTCACAAAATAATCCGTGTAGCCTCTGTTAAAACTTCTGTCCATTTCTGCTTCAAAGTTGTAGAAAGTCCTGCCGGAAGAAGCTTTTTGGAATTTATCGCTTGTTTCCAGATACTTGTCTAGCTTTTTTCTCAGATACGAAACGTTATTTTTTACATATACCAGGTCTTTTAATCTGCCTTCAATTTTGAAAGAACTAATGCCTGATTCAATCAGGTTAGGAAGCTGGTTGCTAAGGTCCAAATCCTTTATTGATAGTAAATGGCTGTTTGAAATCAGCATTTTTCCAGTTCCATCTATTAAATTATAAGGTAAACGGCAATTTTGTGCGCACGAACCTCTGTTTGCACTGCGTTCCCCGTTGGCTATGCTCATATAGCAGTTGCCACTAAAAGAAACACAAAGTGCCCCTGAAACAAAGAACTCTAATTCCACCTCTGTGGCATCACTAATATCTTTTATCTGATCTAAATTCAATTCTCTTGCCAATACTACACGTTTAATCCCGGCATCCGCCAGAAATTTGACATGTTTAGGGTCTCTGTTGTTTGCCTGGGTGCTGGCATGGATCACAATAGGAGGTAAGTCCATTTCCAAAATGCCCATATCCTGGATGATCAGGGCGTCAACTCCTATTTCATACAATTCATATATTAAACTTCTGCAGTCCTCGAGCTCACTGTCGTACAAAATCGTATTGAGCACTACAAATACCTGGGCCTTAAATAAATGGGCGTATTCTACTAGCTGGGCAATATCTTCAACTGAATTTGTAGCATTGGTTCGGGCACCAAACTGATCTGCACCAATGTAAACAGCATCCGCGCCTGCATTGATTGCAGCCATTCCCTGGAACAAATTTTTGGCAGGGGCTAGTATTTCGACTTTCTTTTTCATTCTCTAACAAAGTTCCATAATAATTGGCGGGATAACAATATTGAAAGAATATTGATTCGGAACTTGTTGGTTTAGTTCATGTCCTGAGCAAAAGAATATTTAAAGATTAACAGATTCCTAGAAATAAAACCGGTAAAGTACACGCTGTCCTGCTTCACTTATCCCTTCCAGGTTTACATTTCCTCTTATTTTACTTAAAATGTCTTCCAGTTCAGATGGTGTTTTGGGTGAATAATTATTTACCGAAATAACAATAAAGGATTCCTGTAAGCCCAGCCTAGAAATAATTCCGGTTGCTTTCAAGTTATTCAACCTGATCCCGCTTTTAATATTCAAGCGGTCACGTTCTACTTTGGGTACCATTTCCAGGTTTGCTCCAAGGCTGGTCGAAGTATAAACTTCCCGTTTCATCAATTCTGCTGTGCCTTCACTGTTGGTCAGTGCCAATTCTGTTTCCCTTGTTTCTTTATCCCTTTTGTAAATTAATTTTACCTTATCTCCCGGGCGGTAATAGCTCATTTGTTCGTCGTAATCTGCCCTTGAATCTATTTTGGCATTGCCGATTTGCAGCAAAATATCTCCTTTTTTCAATCCTTTTTGGGCCGCCGCACCGTTTGGCTGGATGTATGTTATTTTTACACCCGCCACATCTCCTACAGAAGAATTAATCTCTCTTTCAGATACTTCCATGCCACTGTAAGCATTTTGAACATAGCCAAATTCTTTAATGTCGTTCACAATTTTAATTACGATGTCAACCGGCACTGCAAAGCCATAACCTGCATAAGAGCCTGTTTGAGAAAGTATTGCGGTATTTATTCCAACAAGTTCTCCTTTCAGGTTCACCAAGGCACCGCCACTGTTTCCCGGATTAATTGCTGCGTCTGTCTGAATAAAAGATTCTATTGGAAACCGGCTGTTTACAACTCCTACATGTCTTCCTTTTGCGCTTACAATCCCTGCTGTAACCGTTGACGCAAGATTAAATGGATTTCCAACCGCTAAAACCCATTCCCCTACCTTCAGATTTTTAGAAGAGGCAAGCTGCATATTTGGCAAGTCTTCAGCGTCAACTTTTAAAACAGCCAGGTCGGTCGATGGATCTGTTCCAACTAATTTTGCTTCATAACTATGCTTGTTATGGATCACTTCAATTTTTTCCGCTTTGTCAATAACATGGTTATTGGTAACTATATAGCCATTTTTGGTAAAAATCACCCCGGAACCGGAGCTCACTTGTTGTTGCGTTCCACCACTGCCGTTAAAATAATAATCGAACCAGCTCATTTGGTTATAAACGGTAGAAGCAGTTTTTAT
>JANYCH010000068.1 GCA_025360395.1 Cytophagales bacterium
CCACAAATTTTATTTTATCAAGATTTAAAGTTTCTAAAACTTTTCTTTTATAGCATTTAAACCCAGCTGTAGGGTCATTAATGGGCATCCCGGTAATTAACTGAACATATTTTCCAGCAAAATAAGACATTAAAACCCTTCCCATAGGCCAGTTAACAACATTTACCCCGTTAACATACCTTGATCCTACTGCCATATCATTTCCTTCGGTTGAACATGCATAATATAACCTTAACAGATCTTCTGGATTATGGGAAAAATCTGCATCCATTTCAAATATATAATCATATTTATTTCTGATAGCATATTTAAAACCATGAATATAAGCGGTACCTAATCCCAATTTTCCAGATCTTTGTTCCATATGCAACCTACCTGGAAATTCTCCTTGAAGCGATGTAACTATTTCAGCTGTCCCATCGGGAGAACCATCATCTACAACAAGAATATCAAATTCCACGGACAAAGAAAAGACCTTTCTCAAGATCGCCTCAATGTTTTCTTTTTCGTTGTAAGTGGGAATTATTACTAATCTTTCGTTTGGCATTTAAGCACTCTTATTGTAAATATAAAATTTATTTATTTTCTATAACAAGATTGTATCGTTCGATAGTTTTTTTAGCTAGTTTATTTGTTTTTATGTACACTGGAATGCTGCACAAAGCAAAGGCGGCACCTGGTACTAAAAGGCTCAAATTAGGTCCGCCATCATCAAAAGAGTCCCCACTGAGAGATATTCCCGTCAAAACAATTCCAATGGCCAATGCACAAAAAGTTAACCTGAATTTGCCTTTATAATCAGTAAAAAGCTTCTGTGCCAATAAATCGTTTGATTGATTAAAATACGATTTAAAAGACCACAGTTGACGATATTTTTTATCATTTAACGAATAGCTTGGAAGAAGGCCACTTTTGATCTTGATCTGGCTAAGCTGCAAGTTTATTTGTTCTTCCTTTTTCGCTATTTTAAAAAGCCCCGTTGTATCTGCAAGATTCTTACTGATAGTATCAAGGATCATTGCTTCTTGCTTTATTTCCAGTTCTGAAACAAAGTCAGGAATTTTTTCCTGCCATTTGGATTCATTTAGCTTTTGGAGACATTCAGTAAAAACAATTCTAATACGTCTTTCATGAGAGGTGTAAATATCTTTTCCCACCTCACTTACAGATTCTGTAAAAGCTTTGGTTTCAAATACATTACCGAATTTGCCGTCCTTTTCTTTTAGTATCTGTATTTGCACAAATGCTTGTCCTGAACGCATTATTTTGCCCTTTTCTTTAACATAAAGACTTACAATATTTAAGGTCAAAGGAATTTGAGTACTATCAGATGGAAGATTTCTGTTGAAATATTGGGATAAGGTTTTTATCGTCCCGCCCTTTAGTGTATAATATTTTCCTCTTGTTTCTCTGTCAATTATACTCCAACCTAACCTGGATGTGTCTGTTCTGCTATCTAAAATGTTTGAAATATAAAATTTCCTGTTTTTAATTGAAATTGGAATATTCTTTAGTTCTAACCCTATATTTTGCGAGTAAGAATTATTGAAAAATAAAAAAAAGCAGATAAAAAACGTTACGTGGCGCATTAAAATAAGATAACCTGCGAATCAATACACAAAGAGCCGCATTTGCAATAAGAACTATTAAAACTTCAGTACAAAATGTTGCTTAGGTTGATTTTTCCTAAAAAAAACAACCCCAAAATAATACAAATCAACAGTAATTGTCACTTCGATGTTTGATTTGATTGCTTCCCAGGCCTTTTTCATTTCAGAGGACCAATAAATATCATGAAAAACAAATACTGAATTTTCATTCTTCTTCATTAAGCACAATTCGAAATACTGAAGAGTAGGTGAATACCGATGATTGCCATCGAAAAAAACGAAATCAAGTGTCTCCAGATTTTTAATTGCCAGCGGAAGCGTATGGTCAAATTCCCCAAGTAATAATCCAACCTTTTCAAATTTAGCAGACGTAAAAAATTCTTGTGAAATTGATGCTATGTTTGGTTCACCTTCCAACGTAATTACTTTTCCTTGAGAGGCATATTGCGCGAGGTAAGCAGTGGAAACGCCAAAACTTGTCCCAATTTCCAATAAGGTTTGGGGTTTTAAATAACTGACCAAAGATCCTAGAAAACAACTTTGTTCCAGTGGCGAAAGCGAAGAACCAGCTTTGTTTTTAATCCTGACATTGTCATGCTTCTTTGAAAGGGCGCCTAATTCTTCAATTGGAATTTGTGAATTATTTTGAAGTAATGCAGACCGGTATTTTTCAATAGAATCAACTTTAAAAGATGCCTTATTTTTAATCACTTTGACATAAAAATCAAAAAGGAAAGGCGAATGCAATGAATGCTCGTCTTTCCTTTTTAACCAATGTTGAATATATGAATAAACCTGAAAAAATATCTGACCCAAAAACTAATTCAGTTTATAAGGTACTACCATTGTAAATTCTGGAATTTTTACTTTGAATTTTTTACCATCTATAATTCTTTCCATCAGGTAAGTACCTGTCATTTTCCCAATAGTTGTTTTGAGATTACAACCAGAGATATATTGATGTGATTCGCCTGGCTCAAGAACAGGCTGTTGTCCTACTACACCTTCCCCTTCTACCTGACGAATTTCTCCGTTAGTATCGAAAATATGCCAGTGCCTGCGAAGCAGATGGACAGTAAATTCACTACAATTTTCAATGGTTATATTGTAGGTGAATACATAATGCGATTGAACAGGATTGGAATAGTAAGGTTGATATTCCACCGCAACCGAGATTTTGACACCATCAGTAATTTCTGTAAGCATGGTGGGATGTTTTTGTAATAAACGCTTAAAATTAACTAATAGTTTACTCATTTGAAATAAATTTGCCTATTATAAATCAACTATATAAAGATGGAGGTAAAGATTGACCCAACCTGGAAATTACTTTTAGAGGAAGAATTCAATAAACTCTATTTTACAGACCTTATTGATTTTGTAAAAAAAGAGTATTCTAC
>JANYCH010000079.1 GCA_025360395.1 Cytophagales bacterium
TTACCCTGGTATTTTAACTTTTGTTGTGGGTTTATCAGGTGTTATCACGCTCTCAATGGTTTCCATTTCAATTGGGGACATCACTTTGGATATTCATACCTTGCTTTATTCAAGCTTTGCTACCATCATGGGTTTTCAGGCAATATTGTTTTATCTGTTATCCCGAACTTTTGCTATCAACTTTAATCTAACACCAGAAAGTGACATTTTTAATAAACTCTGGAATTACTTCAGCTTGGAAATTGGATTGATTTGTGGCTTTGTCGCTTTGATGATTGGATTGGGATTTTCGATTTATTCTATTTTGGAATGGAAAAAGGCTTCTTTTGGGATTTTAGATCCTGTTAAACAAATGAGGTTCACCATACCGGCAGTAACGATCATGATTCTAGGTGTTCAACTTATTTTCTTCAGTTTTTTTCTTAGCATTTTAGGAATCAAATCTGTATTTGTTAAAACAAATTCCGACCTTGATTTAAACTAAGACACATCTTAACCAACAGGAATCCCTGAATTTTAAATTTCGACCATTGAAGTACATAGATAACCTTTTACAAAATTTCAGGATTGCACAAGCAAAGAAATATATACCTAAAGGAAGTACAGTGCTTGATATTGGTTCTTCAGATGGTGTCATGTTCCACCAGTTAAAAGATATTATTGTAGAAGGAACAGGTATAGACCCTACACTTACTGAAACTATAAGTGGCCCAAATTATAAGCTTTTACCTGGTTATTTTCCGAATGATTTGAAGGAAGATAAAACTTATGACGCTATAACATTGCTCGCCGTATTAGAGCACATTCCTCCTCAAATACATGAAAGCTTTTCAAGTGGATGTGCCAAATATTTGAAAAAAGGAGGCAAGCTGATTATTACGGTACCTTCAGCTCAAGTCGATCATATTTTAAGTGTACTTAAGTTTTTCAGGTTAATAGACGGAATGTCACTGGAAGAACATTATGGATTTGATACTAAAATGACTCCTTCAATATTCAAAGGACCTGATTTTAAACTTGTCAATCACAGCACATTTCAATTGGGGTTGAATAACCTTTTCGTATTCGAGAAAATCTAATTTTTACAGAGATCTATATTGTAAATATTAGATCGTAAATTTAGGTCTCAGTTAAACCCATTGCCTAAAGGCCATTACCTATTACCCATTTCATGATCCACACTTTGATAGGTCAAATAGGCCATTTAAGTATTATTCTTTCTTTTGTTTCTTCGTTGGTTGCCTCCTGGGCTTATTTTAAGGCCAGTGCAGAAGAGCCGGGTTCTAGTTGGAGGCGCTTTGCCAATGTCTTTTTTGGAATACATGCTTTCTCGGTTGTTTCCATTATTGCTTCCTTGTTTGCCATCATTTATAACCATCTCTACGAATATCATTATGCCTGGGAGCACTCTTCCAATCACCTCCCTGCACAATACATGATCTCATGTTTTTGGGAAGGTCAGGAAGGGAGTTTTCTTCTTTGGATTTTCTGGCATATGGTATTGGGTTTTTTCATTTTAAGGTCACCTCAAAAATGGTCTATGCCGGCCATGGCTGTTTTTATGTTTGTTCAAACGTTTTTATGTTCCATGATCCTTGGAGTGGTAATTGGTGAACTAAAAATTGGCAGTTCCCCTTTTATTTTATTGAGAGATTACATGGTGGATGCCCCCGTCTTTAAACTCAAGCCGGATTATATTCCTCTAGATGGTACCGGGCTTAATCCTTTATTGCAGAATTATTGGATGGTAATACATCCTCCTACTTTATTTCTGGGATTTGCACTTTGCCTGGTACCGTTTTCATTTTGCATTGCCGGTCTTTGGAAGAAAGAATATAAAGAATGGATAGAGTATGCACTCCCCTGGTCACACATTGCTGCTTTTGTCTTAGGGCTTGGTATTATGATGGGAGCATATTGGGCGTATGAAACACTCAATTTTGGTGGCTACTGGAACTGGGATCCTGTAGAAAATGCTGTGTATGTTCCCTGGTTGATTTTGGTATCGGCTATTCATGCCATGATCATTTATAAACACAAAGGAGCGTCGCTTCATACAGCTATGATACTGGTTATCAGTTCTTTTTTATTAATTCTTTATTCTACATTTCTTACCAGAAGCGGAATTTTGGGGAACGCTTCTGTACATTCCTTTACTGATCTCGGGCTATCAGGGCAATTGCTTCTGTACCTAATGGCTTTTGTAATACTGGCAGTTTTTCTTTTGGTTGCGAGATGGAAAGAAGTACCTGCTTCTGAAAAAGAAATTTCCACTTATTCAAAGGAATTTTGGCTTTTTCTGGGAATTGTAACATTGTGCCTGGCGGGATTCCAGGTTCTGGCCATGACTTCCATACCAGTTTACAATGCAATATTAAAAGGCTTTGGTTTGGCTTCTAAAATGGCACCGCCTGCAGATCAAATCACCTACTACAGCAATTGGCAATTATGGTTCGGAGTAGCTATTTGCTTGTTTTCAGGTATTGCCCAGCATTTTTTCTGGAATAAGATCGACAGGTCTAAGCTGAAAGATGAATTGTATATCCCGGTAACAGCCACTTTAATATTAGCTGCCATTTTAATTACGGTGACTGATATCCTGAACTGGAAATTTATAATCCTGGCCATTTGTGCCTGTTTTACTATTGTTTCCAATATCAAAATCCTGTCCCGTTTGTGGAAATCTAATATAAAGCTATCAGGTGGTGCAATTGCCCATATTGGCATTGGTTTAATGCTGATTGGGATTCTTTTCTCTGCAGGATATTCTAAAGTAATCTCGCTAAACCAGTCTGGCCTTGTTTATTCCAAACAAATGTCAACTGATATGAACAAAGAAAATGTTCTTCTTTTTTACCAACAGCCACTTAAAATGGGAGGATATGAATTGGTTTATAAAGGAACAAATATTGAGGTGAAGGGTATTCCCGGTTTGATAGCCAAAAATAAGTTTGAACCTACTCAGGACCAGTACAAACAAATTGCAAAGGAAAGTATCAATTTTGAAGATAAGCTATATTATAAAAAAGGAGATACTGTTGAAGTGACACCTGAGAACACCTATTATGAAATAGAATTTAAAAAAGAAGGCTCGAAAAGCTTTACACTATTTCCTAGAGCACAAATAAATCCACAAATGGGCCTCATTGCTTCACCAGATATCAAAAAAGAAGCTGGTGCCGATCTTTATACTCATGTTTCATCAGTTCCTGACCCTCAGGAAGAAAAAGAATGGAGCGGACCTGTTGAGCATAATTTGTCAATAGGGGATACCTTTTTTCTTAACGATTATGTGGCTGTATTTGATGGTGTTGAAAAGCTGGATACCACAGAAGGACTTATTTTTACAGGAAACGATGTTGCCCTGGTTGCAAAAGTCAAGATCATAACTAAAAATGAATTACTGGATATTAACCCTAAACTTCTTATAAAGAACAACATGATGGGAAGGGTGGCAGATGAACAAAAGGAACTGGGTATAAGGTTGATCCTGGAAAATATTGTTCCCCAGGAAAACAAGTTTGTATTTAAATCTCAGTCTTCACAAAAAGAGTGGGTGATTTTAAAAGCCTTGCGTAAACCACATATTAATATTTTGTGGTTGGGAACTCTGCTTGTTCTCTTTGGTTTTGGATTAGGTTATTGGAGAAGGAATACAGTTTAGTTAATAGTTAATAGTTGGGAGATTTATTTTTAAAACAATTCTTATATTAACAAGTAAGCCAGTATTACAATGTTAATTTTATTAATATACTTTTTCAAATACATAAGTGTATCAAATAATGAATTTTGATTTTTTATGCTTATAATAAATTCTTAAATTCGAGTTGGTTTCTATTATAATCTCCTTTTAAAGCCTTAATAGACAAGTACTATTATGAAAATATTTAGATTGTTTTTTTTCGTTTTATTTTTATTAAACTGTGCTTTTTCATTTGCACAACCTGTTGTAGAATGGGCAGAA
>JANYCH010000145.1 GCA_025360395.1 Cytophagales bacterium
ACGCTCAGAAACAGGTGTATATACCAGCTTATCTCCGAGATGTAAATGATGTGAATGGTAAGCAGTTTACCATGAGCAAAACAGCTCAATCTACCAACTTTATCCTTATATGGGGGGATAGTGTGGGTTTAAACCCTTCGACGTTTCCAGACCCAAACCTGGCTTTTGTTCCTAAAACTGTATTAGATACCCTGGAAGCTGTTTACAGCATGTTCAAAAAAAGCGGTCTGGTGTATGATGCAGCCGGAACCAATATTGCCAAATACAAATGTGTTGGGGGTGATGTATAATACCTGGGAGAAGGCAGGATCTCAGGGTTGGGCCAACGGAGGCACTGCGGATGGTATTATTGGAGCTTTTTGGTGCCACCCTAATGCTGTAAGGGATGGAGGCACAACGGCCCATGAGTTTACCCATTCTTTACAGTCAATGGTTACTGTTGATAAGCAGAATAAGTTTACTAGCGGATCCGTATTTTCCATAGATGGGATTTTTTATCAAATCAATACTAAATTATAAAAAATGAAAAAATACTTACTTCTGTTCGTTCAGCTATCTTCTACACTTTTATTTTCACAAAGTACACAGGTTTATAACTGGAAAAGTGTAGCCATCAAAGGTGGTGGATATGTGCCAGGATTTGTCTACAGCAAAGCAGAACCGGATTTATTATACTCACGCACAGATGTAGGCGGGGCTTACCGATGGGATGCTATCAATAAAAAGTGGATATGTCTCACAGATGCTTTTACGTCCGGAAATGATCTTGGAATTATCAGCATTGCAGCCGATCCCAATGATGCAAACAAAGTGTACATGGCTAACGGCCTTTACACAGCAGACTGGGCTCCCAATGGAAAATTCTTTATTTCAAATAACAAAGGATTGACCTGGAGTTCAGTTTCTCTTCCTTTTAAAGTAGGGGGAAATGAACCCGGAAGAGGAACGGGTGAGCGTTTGCAGGTGGATCCCAATAAAGGAAATATCCTTTTTCTTGGCTCGCAGAAAAGCGGTTTATTTAAAAGTGCTGACTATGGCCAGACCTGGAACAAAGTATCTTCATTCCCCAAAACAACTGTGAGCTTCGTAGAGATAGATGCATCTTCGTCGACGTTAGGAAATGCAACCAAGGACATTTATGTTGCTACTTATGACAATCTTGCCGTTGGCGATACCACTAAAGGAGGAATTTATAAAAGTGCAGATGGAGGAAACACCTGGGCATATATTGCAAATCAGCCTGTTAAAATATTAAATAAAAACTTTCCGAATGGCGCAAGTACAGTTGTCCTTGCCAATAATATGGCGTTTGCCAGTGATTTTATTTATTTCACTTTCGGAGATCAGCTTTCACCTGGTACCAATAATGGGATGGTTTGCAAATACAATAAGAAAACAGGAGTATGGACAACAGTAATTCCATCTGCCTTCCCACAGGGTGGCTATTCCGGTGTGGCGGTGCATCCTACAAACCCAAATATAGTACTTGTCGCCTCTTTAGGACTCTGGTGGCCAACTTCAGATCAGCTGTATCTTAGCCAGGACGGAGGGGCAACCTGGAAAAATATCACCACTGCAATTACGGTGGACAAGTCTAAAGCACCTCATGCAGGTGGATTTACATGGACAAGTGGCCTCAAAATTAACCCTTTCAATGCTTCACAGGCAGTTTTTGGCACAGGAAATGGTCTCTTTATGACTTTTAATCTGGATCAGGCATTTGCAGGAAAAGGTACAACCTGGAGCTATGAAGATGATAATTATGAAGAAACTGTACCCCTGGACCTGATCAGCCCTTCATCTGGTGTAAACCTTTTAAGCGGGTTAGGTGATATTGGAGGTTTCAGGCATATCAGTGTTGACATTTCTCCTGTTCCTACATACAATGGTACTGGAAATACTACTTCTCTCGATTTTGCAGAAAATAATCCCAATAAAGTTGTCCGATCACATGACGGTGCAAATAACGGATCTTATTCCACTGACCAGGGTATAAACTGGACAACTTTTCCATCTGCTCCGACAGGCAAAACCGGGCCGGGTACTATTGCTATATCTCCGGATGGAAGCACCATAGTCTGGACTGCAAAAGGAAGCGTCACAGCCTGGTCTACAAATAATGGTTCAGCGTGGACAAACAGTACCGGGATACCAGTAGGACTGCAGGTAAAATCAGACAGAGTAAACAGTACTACCTTTTATGCTTATGAAGCTTCAACCGGAAAAATTTACAAAAGTACAGATGGAGCAAAAACTTTTGCTGCTACAGCAGGAACAGTACCATCAGGCTCAGGGACATTGGCCCCTGTATTCGGTAAACAAGGTGAAATATGGATAGCAAACGGAAATGGTCTTTTCCGTTCTTCCGATGCGGGGACTACCTTTACCAAAATCGCTTCTGTTATATCGGCAGGGAATGTCACTTTTGGTAAGCCTGCGAGCCCTGGTGGGTTTCCGGCTGTATTTATTAGAGGAAATGTAGGAGGCTATGATGCACTTTTCAGGTCAGACGATCAGGGAGTTAACTGGAAAAGGATAAACAGTGATCTGCAATCATACGGAGGTTTTACCTGTATGGAGGGAGACCCAAGGATTTACGGCAGACTGTATGTTGGAACAAATGGACGAGGTGTTTTATATGGGGATTTTGCCGGAGATGGCTCATGCGTATTACCATTACTTGGAAAGGATATTATTTTATGTGCAAGCACTTCAGTTACCCTCAATTCTGGCGTTCAGGATGCTGCATATACTCTTGCCTGGACAAAAGATGATGTTTCTCTTTCAGCTAAAACAAAAAATATTGCTGCAAATCAGACAGGAACTTACAGGGTAACAATTGACAAACCGGGTTGCCCCACTGTGTATGATGAGATAAAAGTGACTTCTCAGTTTTTAAATGTTACATCTGATACCGTTTGCTCAGGACAAACCGCAGTGTTAAAAGTAGCAGGAACAGGAACCTACACCTGGTTTAGTAACCCAACAGGAGGAACATCAATTGGAACGGGAAATAATTTATCAATCAAGCCTTCTGCCGGCACTTATTATGTTCAGGACATCAAAACCACTCCATATGCGATAGGAATTCCTGCATATACAAGCGGAGGTTGGGGATTAGGCGGTTCTTTCGGAGATGGGCAAAATAAGATGCAGATGACAATTGAATCGCCAATATGGCTCAAAAGTATTGCTTTACAGGTAACTGCGGCAGGAACGAAGGGAGTAATCAGAATACTGGATGAAGCCGGGAACATCATTTCTAAAGATTCGCTGTCAAACCTGTTACCAGGAAAACAGGTTATTTCAATAAACAGGATTATCCAAGCTGGAGTTTATCTTATTGACGCAGTAGGAACAACAGGCGGAGTTCAATTTCAGGCAGACAGGACCGGGGCTATATTCAATCTTCCCGGATATGTTACTCTTTCCCCTATAGCAGGCTGGGCATGGGGAATATTCTTCGATTTCAAATTTGAAACAGGAAATGTTTGTGCCAAAACTCCTGTTGATGTAACAGTCAACCCTTCACCTGTTATTACCATTACAAGCCCGGCAAATAATACCACGATTACAACTGCCAATTTTACTGTCGCTACCAGTGTTACCGGAAATAATGTAAGCAATGTGAGTCTTTATAATGGTAGTTCTTTACTTGGATCGGACGCCACCACGCCCTATTCCTTTCTGGTTACAAGTCCGGCTAATGGTACTTACACCTACGCTACCGTTGCTAAAAATGCAACTGGCTGCACGGATACGGCAAAAGTAATTTTGAAAATAACCAAAACCGTTACTGGAACAAGTGAAGAGTCTTACGAACAGGGAGGTATTTCTCTTATACCTAACCCTTTCACTGATGTGGTTATTGTTAAAAAAACTGGAGCATTAGAATACAGTATTAGTGATTTAAATGGAACAGAAATACTAGCCGGAAGAGGTGAAGATCAAATAACGGTGGGCGAAAAACTGAACCGCGGGCTTTATCTTCTTACTATATCAGATTCAAATGGGAAAAGAGTATATAGTCTGGTAAAACATTGAAAAAAGTCTGAAATTCAAATTGTTGTTTGGTCAGCTATACAATAAATGTTACAGATTCAATACTTAAAAAATTCTACTAATTTATGAAGCACTGTTTAAAACTCTTGATGTGTTTTTCTGTTGGGTCATTCTGGTCTTTTGGCCAAACCACAGTAACTGTAAATCCTGATAACAGGTACCAATCTATGAAAGGCTGGGGTGTTTCGCTTTGCTGGTGGGCAAATGATGTAGGCTCCTATCCAACTGCAGCCACAGATACTTTATGTAAATGGATAGCAGATCCCAACCAACTAAATATGAATGTGTTCAGGTTTAATATTGGGGGAGGGGATGACCCATCGCATACTCATATGAGTTCCAGGAATAACATGCCGGGTTATAAAAAATCTGCCACTTCTGCTTATGACTGGAAGCAGGACACCAACCAGCGCCTGATCCTTTTGAAGTTAAACAAATTAAGAAAAGATGTAATTAACGAAGCCTTCATCAACTCTCCTCCTTACTGGATGACCAAAAGCGGATGCGCATCCGGAAATACAGACGGTTCAGATAATTTGAATGATACACAATATGCTGCTTATGCTGATTATATTACTGAAGTGGTAAAACATTATAAAGACAAGTTCGGCATTCCCTTTACTTATCTGGAACCATTTAATGAACCTTTTTCTGGTTGGTGGAAAGCTTTAGGAGCACAGGAAGGATGCAAAATCAGTTTAGGAAACCAGCAAAAGCTTATGCCCCTTGTTTATAACAATCTGGTATCCAAAAATATGACGGGTTATTGTCATATTTCAGCTATGGATGCTAATTCCATTGATGAGTGTGTTTCAGGAATTAACGGTTACATCTCCGCTAATATAATGTCACAAATCAGTAAAATAAATACCCATACTTATTATGGTTCGCAGCGTTCAAAACTTTATTCTTTATCACAGAACTATAATAAAGAATTGTGGCAGTCAGAAAGCGGTCCGATCAATACAGGTGTGCAATATGGATTCCCTACATCATTGTATATGTCTCAAAGAATTATTACAGATTTGAGGGACTTAAAACCAGTGGTTTGGTGCGACTGGCAACTGTTGGACCCTTATGGAGACTGGAGATTGCTAAATAACAACCCGACGACTAAAAGCTTTGTGAAAGAGAAAAACTTTTATGTCAGGATGCAGTGTTCAAGGTTCATCAAACAAGGTTATACTATAGTAGATACAAATGAGCCAAATACTGTGGCAGCAATAAATCCGGCAAATACAGAAATAGTGCTGGTAATATGCAACCAAGGTACTACTGCCCAAGATATGAATTTGAACCTAAGTGCTTTTGGTATTGTAGGCGATCCTTCCATTTATCGGACTTCGGCCACTGAGAATTGCGAAAAACTAACAAGCCAGGCTTTCCAGAACAAAAAACAAATATATTCGGCTCCTGCACAGTCACTTACAACATATGTGATTCCTGTTTCTTTATTCAATTATACTGGTACTTTTCAATTGGTGGCAAGACATAGTAATAAAGTTGTAGACATTGGAAGCAATGGATATGCGATACAAAACACGAATACCAAAGCAACAAGCCAGCAATGGAATCTCGTTCAAGTAGGCGGTTATTACAAAGTACTGAATGTAAACTCGGGAAAGGCTTTGGATGTAAGTAATGGTTCACTGGCCGACAGTGCTTCTATATTAGAATATCCTTATTCGGGAAGTGATAATCAGTTATGGTCGGTTCATAATCTGGGGAACGGCTACTTTGAACTGATCAACAAAAACAGCGACAAAGCATTAGAAGTAATTGGAGGTTCTTTAGCCAATGCTGCTGCTGTTGTTCAAAGCACTTTTTTTAATGCTAATTTTCAGGAGTTTCTCCTTTCGCCATTGTGCTCATCTTCCATCACTTCTAGCTCACAGTCTTTTTGTACAGGGAGTTCTCTTAAATTAAGTACGGTTGCGGGCACATCTTATATTTGGTTTGAAGAAGGTAAGAGTATTAGTTCTTTACAAAACATTACCGTCTCTAATGCAGGAACCTATTCCGTTCAGGTTACCAATGCTTCAGGTTGCACTTCTGTGTCGCCCTATTTTAATGTGATAGAAAATCCATTGCCGCAGATTACTCCCAATTTGTACATTTTGGGAACATCATGGCAAAATTCCTCTTCAGCTACGGCCTGTTCGGGCCAGTCCTTACAATTTGGTCCTTGGCCTGTTCAAACTAATGGCTGGTCATGGTCTGGACCTAATGGATATAAAAATGCAACAAGAGACCCTACGCTGAGCAATTTGATCACTACCAATTCAGGAATTTACACAGCAAGTTATACTGACGCCAATGGTTGTAAATCTGCCATGGATTTTAATATTGCTGTTAAAAATTTGCCGGTAATTACACCTTATATAAATGTAGACAACAAGGGATGGACAAGTTCCACCTTGGCATCAGTTTGTGCAGGAAGATCAGTCCTGTTTGGTCCCTGGCCTACAGTGGATTCAGGATGGAACTGGACGGGCCCTAATAATTTCTATAGCACTCTTAGAAGTCTTTCATTTCAGAATATTAGTATTGCACAGCAGGGAACGTATAAAGCTATCTACACAGATGCAAACAGCTGCTCTTCATCTGCCGACTTTACCATTACGGTAAATCCTGTTCCTGTCATTACTGTTACAAATCCGGCTAACAATACAACTATTGCAACAAGTAACTTTACTATTTCAACCTCTGTTACCGGAAACAATATCAGCAATGTAGGTTTTTATAACGGAGGTTCTTTGCTTGGCACGGATGCTTCAAGTCCTTATTCCTTCCTGGCAACGAGTCCGGCGAACGGAACCTATACTTACGCCGCAATTGCTAAAAACACAACCGGTTGCTCAGATACCGCCAAAGTGACTGTAAAAATAAGCAAAACCGTTACAGGGACCAGCGAAGAATCTTTTGAACAGGGAGGCATCTCTCTTTCACCTAATCCATTTTCAGAACTTGCCATCCTTAAAAAAACAGGAGCATTCGGATACAGTATTACGGATCTTAAAGGAACCGTAATACTATCAGGTAAAGGCGAAAATCAAATTGAATTAGGAGAAAGCCTCAGAACAGGTTTTTACATCCTTATCATATCAGATAATACCGGCAAAAAGATTTATAGCCTGATAAAGCAATAAATCTCATAAATCAATACAATTTGAAATGGCTGGCAAAACCGGCCATTTGTTTTTAACCCTCTCAATTTCCAGAGAAATATAAAAGCGACATGCATTTCTAAAAGAAGGCCAATTGCCTGGTACAAAGAAATTTGTAAATCCATAAATTTTTAAAAGGTAGAAATTAACAGTTGTCAAGTAACATCTATTGACTACTTAGATAAGTGATCACCAAAGCTGTTATTAATTAAAGTGAAACATTTTTCCCAACCGTCCTTAAAAAATAAGAGATTTGCATTTGTCAGGATCTAATCCCAATATTATCCCTTTATTTAAATAGACAAATGATAATTGAACCTAAAGTACGTGGTTTTATCTGCCTTACCTCACATCCGGCGGGTTGTGCCAAAAATGTTAGCAATCAAATAAATTACGTAAAATCAAAAGGGCCAGTTGAAGGTCCAAAGCGTGTATTAGTTATAGGTGCATCTACAGGTTTCGGGCTCGCTTCCAGGATAACAAGCGCTTTTGGTTGCAAGGCTGCTACTATTGGCGTTTATTTTGAAAAACCATCAGCAGAAGGCAAACCCGGTTCACCAGGTTGGTACAATACTGCAGCACTTGAAATGGAAGCTGCCAAAGAAGGCTTATATGCAAAAAGCATTAACGGAGATGCTTTTTCAATTGAAATCAAAGAAAAAACCTTGAATCTTATAAAAAAAGATTTAGGCCAAGTCGACCTTGTAATTTATAGCCTTGCCTCTCCAAAACGCGTTCACCCCGTTACTGGCGTTGCACATAGTTCTGTCCTTAAACCTATTGGCGGTAGTTTTACTAACAAGACTGTAAATTTCCATACAGACTTAGTTTCAGATATTTCCATTGAACCTGCTAACCAGGAAGACATTGAGAATACTGTTACTGTAATGGGCGGCGAAGACTGGAGTTTTTGGATTGAAGAACTGAAAAAGGCTAATCTGCTAGCACCAGGGGCACTTACAGTTGCCTATTCCTACATAGGACCAGCACTTACAGAAGCAGTTTACAGAAAAGGGACTATCGGAAGGGCTAAAGATCATCTGGAAGCTACAGCTTTTAAAATATCTGATAGTCTAAAATCTATTGGTGGTAAAGCTTATGTATCTGTAAACAAGGCTCTTGTAACCCAGGCAAGTTCTGCAATACCAGTCATTCCACTTTATATTTCATTGCTTTATAAAGTAATGAAGGCTGAAGGCATCCATGAAGGTTGTATAGAACAGATTTATCGTTTGTTTAAAGAACGTCTTTATACAGGTAATGATGTAAAAACTGATGAAAAAGGCCGGATTAGAATTGATGACCTCGAAATGAGAGAGGATGTTCAGGCTAAGATTGCAGCTTTGTGGCTAGAAGCAACAACTGACTCGTTGCCCGCCATTGGCGACCTGGCAGGTTATAAAAAAGATTTTTATAATCTGTTTGGATTTCAGGTAGATGGGATTGATTATGAAAAGGATGTGAACGAAGTTGTGGAAGTTCCGGGCTTAGTATCCTAAAAAAGTTTTAATTCGTTTTGATAAAAGGCGTTCCTGCTGATCGCCTTTTATTTAAATTTATCCATTAAGGCTGAAGTTAATCCAGTACTTGAAAATCCTCCATCATGGTAAAGGTTTTGCATCGTAACTTTCCTTGTTAGGTCTGAGAAAAGAGTAATGCAATAATTTGCACAATCTTCTGCAGTGGCATTTCCCAGAGGAGATAATTTTTCAGCAAAATCTATAAAAGAATTAAAACCTGCTATTCCTTTACCTGCGGTTGTTACAGTAGGAGATTGCGAAATGGTATTTACCCTAACCTTGCCTTTCTGAGCAAATTTATATCCAAAATTCCTTGCTATAGATTCAAGTGTGGATTTGGCATCGGCCATATCAGTATAATCTGGAAAAACCCTTTGCGCTGCAATATATGTTAGGGCAACAATAGAGCCATATTCGTTCATAGAATCATTTTTATAAACCACATGCATTATTTTGTGGAAAGATAAAGCCGAAATATCTATGGTTTTCTGATAGAAATCGTAGTTTAGGTCTTCATAAGGGCGGTTTTTCCTTACATTCGGGCTCATTCCTATCGAGTGAAGTATAAAATCAAGTTTTCCGCCGAGTATTTCAACAGAGCGAAAAATCAATTTTTCCAGGTCTTCTACAGAAGTAGCATCTGCGGGAATAACTTCTGAGCCACAATGTTCTGCCAGTTTGTTTATTTCACCCATTCTTAAGGCAATAGGCGCATTTGTCAAGGTAAATTCAGCACCCTCTTCCTTACATTTCAAAGCTATTTTCCAGGCTATAGAATTTTCGTCCAAAGCTCCGAAAATAATGCCCCTTTTTCCTTTCAAAAGTCCGTATGACATGCTGGTGATCTTAAAATTGAGATGCGAAAATAATGAAATTACAATTAGTAAAGGTACCTGGTATTGAGTATCAGGACCTGGAAGCACTTAAGGATTCATATATTAACTTTTAACTCTCAACTATTAACTAAGTATCGCAATTGCCATTCATGCTTTAATTATTAGTTTTGCAGTCACGTTAAAATTTGCTTAAAATATTTGACGGAAATACAACTAAATCAGGCTGATAGATGATTGCATATGTGGAAGGAGAAATCAAAGAATTGGATCCAACCTTTGTGATTGTAGATGCTGCCGGACTGGGATATCAGATCAAGATTTCACTCAATACTTTTACGGCCCTAAAACATTTAAAGAAGACTTTGCTTCATACTCACCTTCATATTAAGGAAGATGCACATACCTTATTTGGGTTTTCAGAGAAATTAGAAAAAAAACTTTTTTTAGACCTGATATCAGTAAATGGTGTGGGCCCGGGAACGGCCTTAATGGTTCTTTCTTCACTTAACCCGGAAGAATTGCAAAAAGCAATAGCACAAGAAGATACCAGGACTATTCAAAATGTAAAAGGCATCGGCGCAAAGACTGCCCAAAGGTTAATCCTGGAACTCAAAGACAAAGTCTTGAAGGAAAATCCATCCCTGCCTCAGTTGACTTTAGGCAAGTCTTCAAACAATATATTGAGAAATGAGGCGTTACAAGCTTTAATTACCCTCGGATATACAAAACAAGTAGCAGAAAAAACGGTGGATTCCATTTTGAAAGGTGCGCAGGAAGAACTTTCTGTAGAACAAGTGATAAAAAAAGTGTTAAGGGGTGTTTAATCCGTTTTTTTTAGATTGTTCAAAATCAAAAACATAGTTTCTGTCTTAGCTACCTCAGGGATTCTTGTGGCAGGTTTGATTTCATATGCTGAAAGGCATGAGGTTATACACCTGTTCCAACCTCCTGTGGCCCCAAAAGCTGATACAACTAAACCATCACCAAGATACAAACCATCAAGAAGGCCGACTTATAAACCAGATGCACGCTATGGCGATCCTTACACGAACAAGGATACGAGATCGCCAATGGAATTAAAAACTCCAGACAATATCAAAACCACTACTGACCTTGACAGTACCCAGGAATCTTTTCAAATCCAGGAAAAAGCAGGAGACGTGGATTACCGGCCTCCAACAGAACTGAAATTCAAAGACTATGCTGAATACCGTAACAAGCAGATGTCTAAATCTTACTGGAGAAACAAATCTGAAGCAACAAGCGGTGGGGCAAATACGCCCATCAGTGCTAAACCAAAAGGTTTAAACCCGAGAATTCAGATGCCTCCTGTTTTTGACAGGATCTTCGGTGGCAATTATATTGACATCAAGCCAAATGGAATGGTTTTGCTTGATTTTGGGGGACAATTCCAAAAAACAAATAACCCAGCTATCCCAATCCGCCAGCAAAGAAGCGGTGGTTTTCGATTTGACCAGCAGATCAGCTTCAATATGGTAGGGAAAGTTGGGGAACGGTTGACTATTCGGGCCAACTGGGACACCAAGGCAACATTTGACTTTGACAATAACATTAAAATCGAGTATAAGGCATTAGAACAAGACATTATAAAAAGGATTGAGCTTGGTAATGTAAGCATGCCAACCAACAGTGCACTTATTACAGGTGCACAGAATTTATTTGGGGTAAAAGCACAATTGCAGTTTGGCAGGCTTTCTATGACAACTGTAGTGGCAAACCAGCGAAGTAAAGTGGATGAAATAGTAATTCCGGGTGGTTCAGCAGGTCCTGGTAAAGATTATGAGATTAAGGCTTATCAATATGATGATTTAAGACATTTCTGGCTAGGACAGTTTTTTCGCAAAAATTATGACAAATGGCTGCAATCTTCTCCTTTTGTTACTTCAGGTGTTCAGATTAACCGTGTAGAAGTTTATGTGACTAACAGGACCAACGCCACAGATGCGTTGAGAGGTATAACTGCCTTCCTCGACATGGGGGAGCCAAAGCCTTATAATCCTGGAATTACAGGTTCTAACCAGAGCGACTTTCCGAATCAAAACAATCTGCAGGACGCCTTTGGTTACAAAGATTCTGTTACCTCTAACAATGCTAATGAATTATACAAAAAAATAGCAACACCGAACAATATAACAAGGCAAGGAGAATCAAATACAACCAGCATGAATTATAACATGCAAAGCGGGATAGATTTTGAGATCATTAAAAGTGCAAAACCACTGGTAGAAGGAAGGGATTTCCGAATCAACCGTCAGTTAGGTTATATATCGCTTAATACCCAATTGAGATCTGATGAAGCTCTCGCTGTATCTTACGAATATTCTTATAAAGGAAATACTTATAAAGTAGGTGAACTTACAGAAGATTATCAGATAATAGGCCCTTCCCAGAATGCCTATTTCAAAATGCTTCGGCCGGCCAACATTAATGTAAAGCTGCCAACTTTTGACCTGATGATGAAGAACATCTATCAGCTCCCATCTACTAATGTAAGCAGAAATGGGTTTCAGCTTCGTGTTATTTATAAAGATGACAGTTCAGGTATCGACAATCCTTTTTTACAGCAGGGGCAAAAGCCTGTAGAATTGAAAGGCGTACAAATCGGACATACCTTAAAGGAGTTCCCTCTTGTACAGCTATTTAATGTAGACAACCTTAACCCTAATGGTGACCCGGCACCTGATGGTAACTGGGATTACGTTCCCGGTGTAACAATTGACTCGATCAACGGAAGGGTGATTTTCGGGGTTAAAGAGCCCTTTGGTAAATACCTTGAAAATAAATTTGATACAACAGACGAAAGACTGCTAATTGATAAGTATGTTTTCAATGAACTTTATTCCCAAACCAGGAACAACGCCGAACAATTATCTAAAAAGAACAAGTTCTTCCTGAAAGGGCGGTACCAGTCAGGATCGTCACAAGAAATCCAATTACAAGGCTTAAACATTGCACAGGGGTCCATAAGGGTTTTATCTGGAAGTACCACTCTAGTCGAAGGAACAGATTATACGGTAGACTATCAGTTAGGCCGGGTCAGAATAGTGAACCCTGGTATTTTAACATCAGGCAATGACATTACCATCCGTTTTGAAAAAGCCGACCTTTTTAATTTCAGGCAGAAGACTTTGTATGGCACCAGGTTGGATTACCGGGTACACAAGGATTTTAATATTGGTGGTACTTTTATGCACCTACGGGAAAGGCCCCTGATTACACGTGTAAGTTTTGGAGACGATCCTTTGTTCAACACCATGTGGGGACTGGATGTCAATTATTCCAAAGAAAGCCGTTTCCTAACAAAAATGGTAGATGCCTTGCCTATCATTCAAACCAAAGAACCATCTACCATCTCCGTCAAAGCAGAGGTTGCAGAACTAATCCCGGGCACTCCGCCTCAAATCGGGAAAAACAATGCCAACATGTTTATTGATGACTTTGAAGGAACAGAAACCCCTTATGACTTGACAAGGCAACCTATAAAATGGGTCTTGGGATCGACACCAATAGACTTTTATGATCCCGGTCAGGTTTCAAATGACCCGCTTGCTTACACTTATAAAAGGGCAAAATTATCGTGGTATAATATCGACCAGACAGCTTTTTTCCAAGGCGGGGCTCAAAAACCAGGCAATATTTCGGACGAAGAATTAAAAAATCATTATGTAAGGGGAATTGGGCCTCAGGAAATTTATCCTCAAAGGTCTTTACAGGCGGGATATTCAAATGAACCAACTTTTGACCTTGCTTATTTCCCAAGCGAAAGGGGGATGTACAATTATAACCCAGCTATATCAACAGTCGATGGTACTTTACCAAACCCCAAAGAGAACTTTGCTGCCTTAACCAGGGCTATCACATTCGATACTGACTTTGACAATGCCAATATCCAATACATAGAATTCTGGATGATGGACCCTTTTATCACCGGTAAACATGGTAATTTAACCATTAACAACGGCGATAAGGTAATTAACAACGGCATCAACCCCGGTGGACAAATTTGGTTCCATTTGGGAAGTGTTTCTGAAGACTTAATGAAAGATGGCAGGCATGCTTTTGAAAATGGGTTACCTCCTGATGGTGGGGAGGTTGGAGTGGAAAGGGATGCCTGGGGTAAAGTAACCACGGCCCCATACTTGAACAATGCCTTCAGCAATATTGGGGATGCAAGGATTAACCAGGACGTGGGTTTGGATGGTTTGAAATCATCAGAAGAGGTTGCGCAATTCCAAAAATTTGCAGATGCAGTGAACAAAATATCAGACCAAAATAAAAGGGAACAAATTCTGTCGGATATATCAAATGACAACTTCAAATATTTCTTGAGTGTAGACAGTAGAAATATCCTGGACCGTTATTCGAATTACAATGGTATGGAAGGAAACTCTTCTGTAAATACTGTTAACGGTTTTATCCAGTCAAACACCAACAATCCGGACAATGAAGATTTGAACCAAAACAATACAGTAAGTGATGTAGAACAGTATTTTGAATACAAAGTCAATATCAAAAAAGGTGTGGATGGAAGATTAGATGAAAGGACAAATGGTTTTGTAGTAGGAAAAATTACCAATCCTATCAATGACGATGATGTTACCTGGTATCAGATCAGGATCCCTATCAGGACGAGGCCCACGGCTGTAAATGGGATTAGCGATTTTAAATCAATTCGATTTTTAAGGATGGTAATGGCTGGCTGGGAACAGCCAGTCGTAATAAGAATGGCCCAGTTTCAAATGGTTGGAAGCTTGTGGCGCCCTTTGGATTCATTGTCTACCGACAAAGGGCCGGTACTTGCTGGTGAACCTAGGAACAGGGGAAAGATACAGTTATCAACCGTTAACGTTGAAGAAAATGGAAGCCCGCCCCCGGGAATAACCCCTTATGTTGTACCACCAGATTTTATCAGGGACCGTGACAATACCTCTAACTTAAACAGGTTGCAAAACGAGCAATCTCTCAGGATTTGTGTAGACAACCTTGCACCTGGTGATGTTGCCCCTGCTTATAAGCTCATCAACCTGAACTTTATTAACAGCAAAAGCATAAAAATGTTCCTGCATGCTGAAAGTAGCACTGCCCGGGATTATGAAATGGAAGGTTTTTTAAGGATAGGAACTGATTTTGATGAAAACTATTATGATATCCGTGTCCCTTTGAAACTTACCCCTCCGGGTTCCAAAGATGTGGAAGTTATATGGCCAATTGAAAATGATATAGATGTACCGTTAGAACAACTGAGTTTTGTAAAAGCGGAACGTAACAGGTCAGGGTTTCCTCAGAACAGGATATTTAGCTTGCAAATTGATGGTAAAATAATCAGTATCAGAGGTAATCCGGATTATACCTCTACCCAGGTTGCCCTTATCGGTATTCAAAATCCCGTTACCAATTCACGAGGTAACCAGATGTGTATTTGGGCGGATGAACTCAGGACCAGCGGAGTAAATAAAAATCCGGGATGGGCCGCTGTCGGGACCATGAACGCCAAACTTGCAGACCTTGCAAATGTTACTGCTACTGGTAGTTATAAATCGCCGGGATTTGGGGCCATAGATCAGAAAATCACAGCAAGGCAGCAGAACAAAACCTATCAATATGGTGCTGCCTCCAATATTTCTATGGATAAATTTATCCCGGGAAAAACCGGTATAAAAGTGCCTTTGTATGTTTCCTATGATAAAAAAATAATCAAACCTGAATATGACCCGCTAAACCCGGATACAAAACTCGAAACTTCTCTGGCATCACTTCAGGAAGACGAGCGTGCAGAAAGATCTTCAATTGTTATTGACAGGTCTACAAGAAGAAGTATTAGTTTAAATAACCTCCAAAAAGTTAAAACTGGCCAGACTTCCAAAAGCCATATCTGGGATATAGAGAATTTTTCTTTGACATTAGGTTATAGCGATATCCGCAGCAGCAACTACCTTACTCAAAGGTATTTCTTCAAAAACTATAAAGCTGGTGTTGCCTACAATTTCGGCGGTAGCCCAAAAGCACTTGAACCGCTTAAGTGGATCAAATCACAATCTAAATATGTGCAGCTTTTCACAGCTATCAATTTTACTCCCTTGCCTAGTAACCTCAGCTTCAGGACTGACCTGGACAGACGCTTTGCTGTTACGCAACTAAGGGGGAATAACCTTGCAAATAACACTGTTGCGCCCTTATATGAGAAATCCTTTTACCTGAACCGTAGCTATGGCTTGCGATGGGCATTTACCAGGAGTTTTGGGATGGATTACCGGGCAAATGTTAGCACAATTATAGATGAACCTACCGGCGAAATTAACAATGACCCTGTAAATTCAAAGCCAAATGCCATTACAAAAAAAGATTCCGTTATGCAGAACCTGGTCAACCTTGGCCGTGTAAAGAATTTTGACCAGAATTTCAATTTTACTTACAGGACTCCTTTGGACAAAATTCCTTTCCTTGATTGGACTCAGTCTGACCTTAATTACAGCGCAAATTATATGTGGCGGGCCGGAGCATTAGGTTTTGCTGATTCACTCGGAAATGTCGCCCAAAATAACAGGACTTTCACTGCCAATGGAAAAATGGACCTTCTCAAGCTTTACAATAAACTAAAGTTTTTAAAGGAAGTAAATTCACCTTTAACTCAGGTTGAGCAGGAACATAATCAGAAAAGGGAACAATGGAAGCGCCAGCTTGAGAACCCCAACCTGAAAAAGAGCGAGAAAGATTCATTACAAAACCTGATTTCAAGGAAATATGCAAGCGAACTGAAGCCCGTAAGAGGTGCTTTTCAATTGCTGATGATCCTGAAAAACTTCAACATGACCTATGAGAGAACTGAAGGTACACTACTTCCGGGTTTTACAAGAAAGCCAACCTATTTCGGCCTGAATGATGGGGATTTGGCTCCAGGCATCCCTTTTATTTTAGGGGACCAAAGCGACCAGATTAAAATGGAAGCGGCTGAGAAAGACTGGATTTCACATTCAAAATATCAAAGTAATCCATTTGTCAGAACAAAGGGCACTAAAATCACATACCGTACCAGTCTTGAACCCTTCAAACAATTCAGGGTCCAGTTAGAAGGAAGGCAGGAACAAACTCAGACCTACAATGAATTTTTCAGGTACGATTTCAATGACCAGCTGGTGAGCCAAAACCCAACCAGGTCTGGTTCTTTTAAAACCTCGTTTTTTTCAGCATTGACCGCTTTTTCTAAAGACGATCCTATTACAAATAAAAACCAGACATTTGAAACATTTACCCAAAACCGTGATATTATCCAGGCTAGGATGAATGCTAACAGGCCCAATGGATATGGTCACTACGATACAACTTCTCAGGAAGTTGTAATCCCTGCCTTTATTGCAGCATACTCTGGCCGGGATGCAGGTAAGGTTGGCCTTACAGCATTTCCGGCAATACCGGTGCCAAACTGGAGAATAGATTATGGCGGGCTTTCTTCATTGGAATTCGTAAAAAGATATTTCTCAAGTGTAAACCTTAACCATAGCTACACCTCTAATTACAATGTCGGGAATTACAGCAGTTCACTTCGTTATGGTACAGACAAGATCAACTCCCAGGGTAGTGTTTTTGACATGCCTCAGGGAACAGACACCAATGGAAGGGCCGTTTTTATTCCTGCCTATGTTATCAACCAGGTTTCCATCCAGGAATCATTCAGCCCTTTATTAGGTATAAATCTTAAAACGAAGAAAAACATCACTTTCAACATTAAATATAACCGTACGAGAAACCTTAACCTGAGTACTACAAACTCACAGGTGATGGAAATGAAAAACCAGGACTATAGCATAAGTGTTGGTTATACCAAAACAGGAATGAAACTTCCCGTCAAGTATAAGCAAAGGGTAATAGTATTGAAAAATGAGATCACTTTCCGATTTGATTTCACCATAAGGGATAATAAAACCATACAGCGCAGGGTAAATGATATCAACATACTTACTCAGGGATCAGAGCAGATTCAGATCAAACCTACAATCAACTACAGGGTAAATGATAGGTTAAGCCTTCAGTTTTATTACGATCGAACAATTAATATCCCAAGGGTTTCAAGCTCGTTTAAAAGAACAAATACCTTGTTTGGTATCCAGATTAGGTTTAGCTTATCTTAGGTTTAACTAATACCTGAAATAATCTACAATCTACTTTAGAATTAATTACTAAACCTAAATTCAAGTTTACCCGTAAAGAATATATATTCACATTTTTAGCTTTATCAGATGTTAAGATCTCTTTTGACAGGAAATTCAATACTTAAAATCCTTATTACCTCTTATTTAACCTTTCTATCTGGCTTTTTAAACGGTCAAAATACAGAAGCAGTTAAATACAACAATGCTATTGTAGGCCAACAGCACAAAGTTGTCCCTCACATTGTCAGGTTTTTTGAAACCCATGCAAAACATGGATGCAGCCTTGAAAAGGCCATGAAAGAAAAGGAACGCATTGAAACAATGCTTGATAAAGGTATTTTGAAAGTTCAAGCCATGAAACCCTATTATGGAAATGACTCATTAAGACAATCTGCTTTGAAATGGTTAAAAATATACAAACGTACTTTTGATGTAGATTTTGAAACCGCTATACCACTGCTATCAAAAAAAGAGAAAACAGAAGTTGACAAGCAAAAATTAAGAACCATTCAGGAAGGATTGTTTGAAGAAGAAGACAAGATTGACGAAGAGTTTGAGCAGGCCCAGTGGGCATTTGTTAAGAAATATAATCTCAAAATGGTAGAATTACCTCTGGAGCCATCCAGGTAATTATCAGGCATTTTTAAAATTGTTCAAGGATGAAGAATACTTATTTATTGATTTTTATTGTAGAAATTTTCTTGTTTACTTCTTGTGTAACCAGAAATCGCGCCTGTGTAAAGGCTCATAAAAACATTAAGAAAATGCACCTGAAAAACTGGGCAAAAGCTGGAAGATTACTTGAGGAAGGAACTATTTAGGGCAATTTTCCCGGACTAGAATTTATACTTTCATCCAATTCCTTAAATAACAGCTTAAAAGAACAAAATGTGATATCCTTCTTTTTCTATTTTATTACCAACTTGAGAAAGCATAAATATTATTTTAATTTTTAGCAACAGTTTAATCCCGATTGCTGTTATAGATTAAATTTCATGGCTTCGCCTGTTGAATGATCGAAAGGATAAGGGAAAAATTAAATATTCTCGCTGATGCCGCTAAATATGATGTCTCCTGTGCATCGAGTGGCTCAGATAGGAAAAACTCCAATAAAGGGTTAGGCAATTCGACCGGGATGGGTATCTGCCATTCTTACACTGAAGATGGCCGTTGTGTTTCTCTTTTAAAAATACTTCTTACAAACCATTGCATTTACGATTGCGCTTATTGTGTTTCCAGGAAAAGCAATGACATCAAACGGGCAGCTTTCACGGTTCAGGAAGTTGTAGACCTGACCATCAATTTTTACAGGAGAAATTATATTGAGGGACTGTTCCTGAGTTCAGGTATCTTCAAAGATGCTGATTATACGATGGAGCGACTGGTACTGATCGCTAAAAAACTCCGTTTGGAAGAACGGTTCAACGGATATATTCACCTAAAAACGATTCCTGGTGCCAGTGATGGACTCATGCATGAAGCTGGTTTATATGCTGACAGGCTTAGCGTAAACCTGGAACTACCTACAGATGCTGGTTTGAAACTACTTGCTCCTGAAAAGGATCGAAGGGACATGGTGCAACCCATGAATTATATCAAAAACACCATTCAATTGCATTCTGATGAAAAGAAACATTTTAAAAACACACCAAAGTTTGCTCCAGCAGGACAAAGCACGCAGCTAATTATTGGGGCAACGCAAGAAACTGACCTGGAAATAATTGCCACAGCAGATAAGTTTTACAAAGGATATAATTTAAAAAGAGTTTACTATTCAGGCTATGTGCCGGTTTTAAATGATTCCAGATTGCCTTCACTAAATACTCTTGTCCCAATGCTTAGAGAAAACAGGCTTTATCAGGCAGATTGGCTCATGAGGTTCTATGGTTTTCATGCAAGCGAAATTGTTAACGAATTACATCCAAATCTTGACCTTGACATCGATCCCAAGCTGGCCTGGGCCCTGAGGAACATGCATGCCTTTCCAATAGACATTAACAAAGCAGACTTACACATGATATTGCGAGTGCCAGGAATAGGAATTCATTCAGCAAATAAAATTATTGCAGGAAGAAAATTCGCTCATTTTGATTGGGAAGGACTGAAAAGGATTGGAATTGCAGTGAACCGGGCGAAGTTTTTTATTACATGCAAAAGCCGGATAATTGAACTGAAAGAACAATCTTCAGACCAACTCAAACAGCATATACTAAACCTGTCAAAAACTAAATATCAAGCACTTCAGGCAACCCAATACAGGCTGTTCTAATGACATATTTGATTTATGATTCCTCTTTTGAAGGTTTATTAACTGCCATTTTTGAAATATATGACAGGAAAATAGAAGATGGCTTTATCTGCAAGTCTGACTCTTCTGTAAATCAATTATTTAGCACACATATATTGGTTATACACAATGAATTAAAAGCAGAAAGGGTCTGGAAAAAAATAGTTGCAATTATTGGCGAAGAAAAAGCCAAATCTTTATGGAAAGCGTGGCTTAGTGAATTGCCTGATACAGAAAACCTTATTTTTAGGGTAATAAAATATATTCTTTCATCCAATTCAGATGTTTTAAGCGATTATACTAATCCGGACATTCTACAAATTTCTCAAACTTTGAAAATGATAGGTCGGGAAAAGCACCGGATGGAGGCTTTTGTAAGATTTGAATTAACAAATGATGCTATTTATTATGCCAAAATAGAACCTGACTTTAATGTTCTCCCATTGCTTATTAAACATTTTGAAAGCCGTTACGCAGATCAGAAATGGTTGATTTACGATACAAAAAGAGATTATGGAATTTATTATGACCTTTCCAAAACAGAATTTGTAGATTTTCCGGAAGAGAATGATTTAAGTAAACCTGGAGTTTTAAACGAAAAAGAAAGCCATTACCAAATTCTTTGGCAGGATTACTTCGCCAGCACCAATATAAAAGCAAGAAAAAACACTAAGCTTCATTTAAGGCATATTCCCAAAAGGTATTGGAAGTACCTGACTGAAAAAAAGTGAAATTCTGATCAACAAGGATTCATTGTACTGCTTATTTAAACTTAAAATTCGCCAACGCCGTTTATAAACAAATAAATCATTTCTCTATGGATTTTTCCTTTTCAGAAAACCAAAAACTTGTTCAGGAAATGGCAAAGAATTTTGCCACCAAATACATTGCCCCGCATGTAATGGAATGGGACGAATCCCAGTTTTTTCCAAAGGAGTTATTTAAAGAAATGGGCAACCATGGGTTGATGGGGGTTCTCGTTCCTGAAGAATATGGAGGTTCTGGTTTTGGTTATTTTGAATACGTAACTGCACTAGTAGAAATTTCAAAAGTTTGTGGGTCAATCGGGCTTTCTATGGCTGCACATAACTCATTATGCACCAACCACATATTGCAATTCGGAAATGAAGAGCAGAAAAATAAATGGTTACCTAAACTCGCCGCTGGTGAATGGGTTGGGGCCTGGGGCTTAACCGAACCTGGAACTGGTTCTGATGCTGGGCATATGCTCACGAAAGCTGTTAAAGATGGGAACGACTGGGTTTTAAACGGATCAAAATGTTTTATAACACATGGAAAATCAGGTGACATTGCCGTTATGATGGCCCGTACAGGAAACCCTGATGATACACATTCCATGTCTGCTTTTGTAATTGAAAAAGGTACTCCGGGTTATTCTGCAGGTAAAAAGGAAAATAAACTAGGAATGCGGGCGTCTGAAACAACAGAAGTAGTCCTGAACAATTGTCGCATACCAGCAGCAAACATGCTGGGAAAAGAAGGCGAAGGCTTTATACAGGCACTTAAAATTCTTGATGGCGGCAGAATTTCTATCGCAGCGCTAAGCCTTGGCATAGCCCAGGGAGCATTCGACCACGCATTAGCTTATTCAAAAGAAAGAAAGCAATTCGGACAACCCATTTCATCTTTTCAGGGAATATCTTTTAAACTGGCAGATATGGCCACCGAAATTGAGGCAGCAAGTTTACTCATATACCGTTCGGCAGACTTAAAGATGAGAGGATTGCCTGTAACCAGGGAATCTGCTATGGCAAAGCTCTATGCATCAGAGGTTGCTGTTAGAGTGGCAAATGATGCAGTCCAGATCTTTGGTGGCTATGGCTACATGAAGGATTTTCCGGTGGAAAAGTATTATCGCGATGCAAAGCTTTGCACTATCGGGGAGGGAACTTCAGAAATTCAAAAAATAGTAATTGGCAGGTCCATCTTAAAATAATTATTGCTATGTAAAAGGCTGATTTTCTATATTGCCGGGGTTATTACCAGATGAGAAAGTTCAGTATTTTCACCCAATTATTCCTGTCCATTTTCCTGGTAGCTTTTATTTGCCTTGTCACTTTTGGTGTACTTGTGTATTTCACTCAAAAGGAAGCTTTAATTAAAAGGACAAGCGAACAGCTAAAATCTGTCAACATCCTCAAAAAGCGGTCTATCGAGAAAAGGCTAATTGACGATGAAAAATTTATTTGGCATTTTATACGCCAGGTATTACTTCCCAACTCCGCTAAAGCCTTTTCAGCAGAAAAAGAATTTGCCAGGCATAAACGTTTTTTGAGAGATTTTTGTAAAGACTTTGGCCATGTGGATGTTATGTTATTAGATGAACATGAACAGGCCGTGGATAGCCTTTTTGTAGGTAATAATTATGAAAGATCTTTGGGCTCTAACAAATTCACGTTTGTAAGGGTCTTCTTGATTGACAACAGTAAATATCGTGTCGCTCTGGTTTCCAGCACTTCTTATCTACAAAAACTTTTATTTGAAAACACAGGAATGGGAAATACCGGAGAGTCCTATCTGGTTGGCAAAGACAAGACAATGTTATCAGTTTCAAGGTTTTTCCCTGAAAAGCAAGCTGGCTCTATAATAGTGAATACTGCTTCAGTAATTATGGCCCAAAAAGGCCTCACTGGCACCTTAATTATCAAGGACTACAGGAATGTAGATGTTTTAAGTGCATTTGTTCCTATATACCACAAGGGCCTGGATTGGGTTTTACTTTCTGAAATAGATAGATCTGAAGCTATGGCCCCTGTTTTAAAGTTGAAGACAATTTTAGTCGTTGTTATATTATTAATACTTCTGATTACTTTTTTAGCTGCATTTTATCTTAGCCGGCTAATTGTTTCCCCCATCCGCAAAGTATCCAACGAAATGCTTTCTCTGGCTGAAGGAGAAATCCCATTAAAATCAAGACCTCCTTTTTTTCAAAACGAAGAAGGAAAAATAAAAATGGCACTGAACTCATTGATAGGTTCATTTGAAAGTATTACAAATTTTGCCCGGGAAATAGGTTCGGGAAATCTTAATGCAAGTTTTAAGCCGATTGGTGAAAAAGATGAACTTGGTAAAAGTCTCATTAATATGAGAGACCAATTAAAAGACTATCAGCTAAAAGAAAAAACCCTGAGAAGACAAAAGGCACTTGCTCTCATTGAAGGCCAGGAAAATGAAAGAAGGAGAATAGCTATGGATTTACACGATGGACTTGGACAATGGCTTACAGGTATTAATTTAAAAATTGGTGTGATCGCCGTTCCCGAAAATCAAAGGGATGAATTAAAACTTATGTTGTCTGAAACAATTAACGAAACCAGGCGGATTACTAACAATTTAATGCCCAATACCTTAATAGATTTTGGTTTAAATTCTGCATTAAAACAAATGATTGTTAACATTCAAAAGAACAGTCATGTTAAAATCTTATATAATTATTTAGTTCCTGAAGATGGCTCCTTGCTTCCTTTTGAGGTTACACTCACACTTTACAGAATAGCTCAGGAAGCCTTAAACAATATATTGAAACATGCGCAAGCAGAAAATATACTGGTAAACCTAAAAGAAGAAGAGGATAATCTTATATTAACTATTGAAGATGATGGAATTGGTATTCCGGAAAATTATAATGCGGGTCTTGGTTTAGGAAATATGGAAGAAAGGGCCAAGTTGATTGAAGGGACGTTTAGTTTTAAAAATAAGGACAAAGGGACCATTTTAACTGTTATTGTACCATTTTAGATATCCTCATGCAAAACAGAATCACAATCGTAATTGCAGATGACCATAAGGTTGTCCGTGATGGCTTAAAGTCCCTCCTCTCAAACATTCAGGATTTTGTCATAGAGGGCGAAGTGGAAAATGGTGAACAGCTATTAGAATTTTATGAGCAAAAGTCACCTGATATAGCCTTGATAGATATTACCATGCCAGTAATGAATGGTCTTGAAGCCCTAAAAATACTTTCGCAATCCAATTCTACGATGAAAGGAATCATTTTATCAATGCATGAAGATCCTGATTATATAATCAAAGCTGTACAAAACGGAGCTAAAGGTTATTTATTAAAAAACACTGATGAAAAGGAATTAGAGCTGGCGATCAGAACAGTTGCTGATGGAGGAAAATATTTTAATTCTTCAGTTTCAAAAATTATGATTGAAAACATTTCAACTGCCAAGGCTTTGCAAATGAATTCCGAAATCATGATTTCAGTTAGGGAAACAGAAATACTTAAACTTGTTGCCGAAGGATTAAGCAATAAATTAATTGCCGATAGACTAAAAATAAGTTCACGTACAGTTGAAACTCACAGACTTAACCTGCTAAGAAAAATGCATGTGAACAACACCGCCGAACTCGTTAAAAAAGCTATGGACAGCGGAATGCTTTGATTTTAAGTATTTCTACTTAGGCCGTTCTCCGTACTTTTGGCTGTGATTGTAAGTATAATTCAGGAGAAAATTAACACCTGCGTGATCGTAATATTGTTTCATAAACGGTATGAAGATCATGAAAAAGATAATTATAATGATGCTGGCCCTCGTAGCGATGCTCGCAGGCCACAATATGATGGCACAGAAGGTATTGAATGACCCAAGCTACTCTGTTCATAATTACAAGCACCCAAACAAGGCTGCATACATGAAAAGGATTCAGGACCAGCAACCTGTTATCTACCTTGAGGAAGTGAAAGATGGGCAGGAGGAAAACAACTCAATATCACAATCTGATTACAAAAGGATGAATGCCTCCAACTCTAAAATAAAAAAATTCAGAAGAGTGAAGGCACCTGTATCAAATCCGGGCGTGGCTCCTGCTTCAATTGGCAATTATAAACAACAATTTGCGCCACGCATGAAGAAGTCAGAACCTAAAACTCAAAATGTGGAAAATATACCAGTAGTTTAATTGTAACTAATAGATTTCCAATATATTGGCATGATATTTTAGGTACATTATCTCAGGATTTGAATAATCCGGGATTTTCGATTACGGCAAACAATTAATTAAGGTTTAGGTTAACAAAAAGCTCCTGTCCATTGGACAGGAGCTTTTTTATATTCTTGTAAGTTCGTTTGAATCTTCTAATAATATTTGGATTAATACCCTGATCTCAAATATTTTAAAGAATGGAAGGACGCTGCAGGGTAATTATAACAGGCAAACAACATAAAAACGAATTTTGTTTTTCCTTTCAAATTGTTCTGGAAGAGTTGTAATTAACCTGAACTCGGGATAAGAAATTAGAGAAAAAAGTGGTTCTCTTGTGTTTAAATGACTATATTAGTAATTGACTGACAATCTTTTACGATATAATCCCACATCAAATGAACCACGATCAAATTACAGAAATCTTTGTGAAAGTTGATGATTTCTGTCAAAAATCTCAATATATCATCTCAGAGACTAAAACTGACCTCTGATAGTACTATTAAATCCCGCAACAGGCCATCTCTGTTATGTGATTCGTAAGTGATAACTATCCTTATCTCATTTCATCTTGGTGCTCATAGAACATTCAAACATTATTATGAACAGGTTGTATGTCCTTATTATAAAGTCATGTTTCCAAAGCTTGTAAGTTATAACAGGTTTTTGGAATTACAGCAAAAAGCGGCTGTTCCGTTTATGTTGTTCCTTAAAAATGAGTGCATGGGAAAAAGCCATCGCATTTTCATATATAGCACTAGACTGAAAGTGTGCAGGAACCAACGCATCCATAACCATAAGGTATTCAAGGGAATAGCAGAAAGGGGCAAGAGTTCAATGGGATGGTTTTATGGTTTCAAGCTACATCTGATTGTGAATGAAAAAGGAGAATTGCTTTCATTTTATCTGAGCAAGGGCAACGTAGATGATCGCAACATTAACATTATCAAGAAGATGACCAAGGATATTTGAGCAAAGCCCTTTTCGATGCACTCTTTCAGGACGGTATTCAATTGGTAACCAAGCTGAAAAAGAACATGAAAAACCATATTATGTCATTGGCCGACAAGGTGTTACTAAGAAAAAGGGCACTCATTGAAACAATAAATGATGAACTGAAAAACCATTGCCAGGTTGAACATACTCGGCATAGATCTGTTAATGGTCTTTTGTTCACCGTTTTAGGAGCATTGTCCGCTTATAGCTTCTTTCCTAAAAAACCTTCTCTCAATATCACACCTTACAACAATGGGCAGCTTTTTTTAAATTGCGCTTAACCCGTGTTCAGGTTAAATAATAAAATCTTAATCTGTATATAGCCATCAAGCTGCATTGTCCTTCCTTAATTTCTCCCTGAAATATCTGATACTTGGTCTTTCAATTAAGTTATAAGTTAGAATGGAAACCCCTGCTGAAGCCAACAGGCATATAACCAGGATTAAAACGATATTGAGGTCTCTTATAATGTAACTCAATGAATAGATCACATTGGGATGAACTAAATAAAGGGAATAACTAATCGTACCCAGTCCTGATAAAATTTTTGAGACGAAGGCATTTGGAACCGGAAACCAGGCAAATGCAAAGAAGAGGATAAAACCAGTTGTCCACGAAGTTATTACACAAGTCAATGGAAAAGTATCATTTTCAAAATAACCAAATGTTACACTTAAAGACATATGAAGGACCACTAAAGACCCAATAAGGCATATTAGAAATTCTTTCGAGCTTATTTCTTGTTTATGGAAAGTGTAAAGTAAATACCCTATCAAACAAACACTTATCAAACAGAGCCTTCCATATGGCAATCTGTAACCGGAAGCAACACTGACAATCACTAAAAACAGCAGGAACAAATTAAAATAAAGAATTACTTTTCTTACATTCTTTTGAAAATGAAATAAACATAGAAATACAAAAAAGCCGTACCAAATTCCTTCGATTAGCAAAGTCCAATTGCCTGGTGCGAAGTTGATTATGGCGTTTTGCCCGACAATAATATCCTGGATAAATAACAAATGACTAAATATTAGCAATGGTGCTGACGCATCTTTAACTACTAAGGGTGAGTGATAAATTCCTGCAATGAAAGCAACAGCAGTTACCAATGCCACAAAAATATACAAAGGATAAATTCTCGTGACACGCCCAAGTATGAATTGCCTTATATTTTTAGCCTTATCCATTGAATATGGAATGATATATCCGCTTACCAGGAAAAAAGCTACCACTCCTACTTGACCTAGGTTAAACCATTCGAAAGTATCCTTCCAGTTTGGAACAAATATCTCAAGCGTATGTGAATAAAGAACAACAACTGCAGCAATTCCCCTGGTATAGTCTATAAAATCAATTCTTTTGGTCAATTTTTATGGTTTAGGAATGGTAATATTTTTTAATTATCTCAGCGATTTTATTTGCCGTTGTATCCCAGGAAAAAGCTTTTGCCTGTAATTTTCCTTTTTCAATAAGACTATTAGAAAGATTTTGGTCTGCCAATATAGATTCTACAGCCAAAACAATTGACTCTGTTTTCATGGGATCAATATAAAGAACAGCTTCACCGCATACTTCCGGGATACTTGAGGTGTTTGATGCAACAACCGGGCAGCCGCATGCCATGGCCTCGAGAGGTGGAATTCCAAAACCTTCTTTTAAAGATGGATAAACAAAAACCCTGGCAAAGGAGTACAAACTTCTTACCTCATTATCAGTCAAATAACCAGTAAAAATTATTCTTTTATAATCTTCTTCTGAAAGCTCCAAATCCTGAGCTGCAAATGCTTTGTGCTTATGACCAACAATGATCAAATTCAGGGATTTGTCATTTAATAGCCGGAAAGCTTCGATTAATCTTTTCAGATTTTTCCTCGGATCGAATGATGCAACAGTGAGAATATAGTTTTTGTAATCTGGTTTTTTATTTACTGGTTGCCAAAAAGAATCAACTGCATTAGGCACTACGTGAATTTTATCAGCCGGCACACCTGTTTGCCTGATTATATCCTGTTTAGTAAAATTGC
>JANYCH010000169.1 GCA_025360395.1 Cytophagales bacterium
GTTTAAAATACATGCATACAGCTTTGATACAGAAAGCCAATTTCAGAAATATAACCAGTTTGTTGACGGAATGTTTACAAATAAGGCTGACGAAACGTTGAGGTTAACTGGCAGAAAGCAAAGCGGATTTACAGCTAGTAATATTTTAAAAGTATTAGGATATTAATTTTATATATATTCTTTTGTGGCATAAGTTTTATTCATATAAACTAAAAAAAATCTATGGATAAGCATACTTTTGAACAGCTTACTTCTCCTCACCTGATTGGATAGTCGACAACAAAGACCCCGAACTGCATTCTTCAGAGATAGTAATTACATTATTAATAAAGAAAACTCAAGACCTCCGATTGCCGAACACTACATGCTGAATAATGTAGATAACCATATGGAACTAGTATTGAGCGAATCAGGAAAAAGGTATATGGTATTAGATAGAAGTAATGATGAGTATCCGGTAATTGAGCTTCAAAGGATTGATGAAACACAATATGAACAAATCCATCTGATTGCCCGGTCTTAGTTTTTTTATTTTTTTTTAGCTTTAACCTTGTCCATTCCCGTCCTCTTCCACATGGAGTTTAAACATGAACTGATGTACAAGGGGAGAGACCAATACTGCAATAGAACTCAGGAATACAATACCACTGAATAAGGCATAGAACGACGCAAAAAGCTTTCCTACAGTATGCCTCATTGGGTCTACAGGCCCCATTCCAGTTAAGATCATCGCTGCATTTAGTATAGAATCAACCCAACCTAAACCTCCTAAATAATGATAGCCAAATACACCGATTAACATTGAGAGAAAAATGATAACTGAGCAAATCCAAATACTTCTGAAGATCCTGTTAATATAAGCTTTCTGGACAATTTTTACCTGATTGACTTTCATTTGATAATAATGTATATAAAGTCGCAAAAATCAAAATAGATTTAAAGATAATTAGTCAATCTTATTATAACTGCAATTCTTAGTATACTATCCATAATATGATCATGAAGTGATGGGCATCCAGTAAATAAAAAATGGACTATGTCTGTAGTTGACAGTTAAAATCTAGCCATTTGTAGTTTGTTTGGGGTAAGGGAACTAAAGTTTACTTAGCTGGCTACCTGAAAAAATTGCCTTAATAAGCTTTAAATTAAAAAATAAAGGACTTTCAGGAGAAAGCCCTTTTAAGAAATTGTCGACTATTCGGTTACAACTCTTGCTCCTGACAAGTTGTTCCATTCTTTTATTATAAAATCAGAATCCTCTTTTGATTTGGGATGAATACCGATCAGAATTTTGTTCTTTTGAATTTCCTCATCAATAGTAGTATGTGTATCAGGAACTTCGAACCCGAAAACTCCTCCAATCATTCCGCCACCTATTCCTAAACCTGTTGCAGAAACAAGTCCTGACGCTAGTGGTCCTGCTATAATTAATCCTACACCAGGAATTGCAATACTGGTTCCTATTGCTGCAATTGCACCTAATATAGCTCCAATCGTTACACCAATGCCGGCACCGATTGCTGCATCTTTTAATACTACATTGGTAACTTTATGAGGCTCGGTTTCTTTTATCATGTCCTGCTCAGTAAAAACAGGATCGCCTTCAAAACTTTTATTACTAAAGTATAATTCTTTGGCTTGATGAGACATAATCAAATTTATATCTGATTTGTCGTAGCCACGATTGTGAATTAGCTCAAAAGCAGTTTCAGCAATTGTTCTGTTATCAAAAACACCTACTAAACCTTTATCCGTAGAAGCGGTTTGTGTTCGAGCGTTTTCATAGTTATGTTGTTCCATGGCTTTAAAAATTTAATGTATTATTTAACAAAGACATTAAAAAAATTACCATGCCATAGACCTTGCCTAAAAGCTGAAAGAACAAATTGCACTTTGCGGTATCCACTTCCTGATTAAGTTCAGATTATTTGAATGGGGTTAATATAAACAGTCTTCCTGAAACCCATTTCCAAATCCATAAATTCTTAGTTGACTTTTGAATTATTCTAATTCCAAATTTAGGTATTTGAAGATAATTACTCAATTGCTAAATTTATATTGAGTAATTATACTCTATTGTAATTATTATGTTTAATTTTGAACTAATAGTGAAATTAAAGGTCAGATAATCTTTATCCTAGATTAAAATTAATACGCTAAATGTCTATTTGTTGTATTTTAAACTTAACCTTAATTAAATATGCTTAAATCCTACATTTTTTTTAAACGGGCTGTCATGATAATTGGGGTTTCCGGATCGGCCCTGGCCACATATGGGCAACAACGGATAATAGGAACGGTAAGACCCAGGGCTGAGTATAGAGATGGTACAGGGAATCTGCCAACTGTAGGCCCTAACTCGGATCCTGCTATGTTTGTTTCACAAAGAACTAATCTTTTGTATGGCTATAAATGGACCAAACTTGATTTTCAGGTCCAGTTAAGAGATGTCAGAGTTTGGGGCCAAGATGCTTCAACTATAAGTAACAATGATGGCAATCGCTTATTTCTGCATGAAGCCTGGGGAGATTTTACCATTGCAACTGCTTCAGATACCAATTGCTGGCTTAAAATTGATAATTTAAGTTTAAAGGTAGGCCGTCAGGAGATTATTTATGATGACGTAAGGTTGTTGGGCAACCTGGATTGGTTGCAACAGGGCAGGAGACATGATGCAGCCATCTTAAAATTTCTTCACAGGGGTTATCAGGTCGATTTAGGTGCCGCATTTAATCAAAATACAGATGCCTTCGGTGTAAAGGGTATATTTTATAATCCTCAGAACAATGGATTGGCTCCCAGTACAGGAAATGCTTTTAAAGTGCCGGTTAACGCAACACTGAGTTCAGCTGCAGGAACAAATGCTGCAGGCCAGATGTACAAAATGATGCAATACTTGTATGCTTCAAGAAAATGGGGACAAACAAAAATATCAGGTTTAGTTTTTAAAGATGATTTTGCAAAATATACGGTACTAAAAGGTACTGTAAATGCTACTACAAAAGTCGCTGCTCCTGATACCAATTTTTATAATGATGACAGAAATTACAATTCCCGGTGGACAATGGGAGGGAATTTTTCAACCCAATTAGGCAATGCATCTAGTGGAGGGAAATTAACCCTTGCCGGAGGAGCCTTTGTGCAAAGAGGCAATAACAAAGCAGGTGCCAATCTGGAAGCTTATATGGCTAATCTTTCTATAATGTATCAGAAAGGTAAATTCCAGGTAGGACCGGCAATTGATTATTTATCAGGAAACAATGTAAATAATCCCCCAGCTACTGATAACCGATTTGACCCGCTTTATGGTACTCCGCACAGATGGTGGGGATACATGGATTATTATTACGCCGGTACCGGCGGCCCAGTCGGAGGCTTGATAAATGGACAGATCCGTTCCAGGTTTAATGCCTCAAGGTATTTCATAACGGTAGATTATCATTATTTCATGTCAGATAATCCCGTTTCTAAATTCGAAACAACAAAAGATCTTGGCCATGAAATTGACATATTATTCAATTACAATGTAAACAAGTTCGTAAACCTTGAATTAGGTTACAGCAAGTATTTTGGCGCTACAGAAGCTACTGCCATTACCAAAGGACTTTCTCCTGCTAATACAAGACGTGAAGGTGACTGGGCTTATACCATGATCACAATACGTCCTGACTTCCTGTTTACTGCTCCGGTTGCTATAAACCCTTCAACTATGAATGTTGATCAGCTTTCTATAAAGGTAAAGGAACTGCAGGATCAGATAGACGAGATAAAAAATGCTAAAGATGCTGTACCTGCACAAGGAACACCAGCTACTCCTGCACCAGAAACGAAATAATTAAAATCTTAAAATATTAATCGATTTATCATGAAAAATAAAAATATTATATCTGTCGTATTTTCAAGGCCCTGGGCCATTATGAGCCTTGTTTTGGTTATGTTTTCAGCAAGTTCCTACAAGCCTCAGGGAGAGAAAATAAAGCTTGGATTCATTCCTCTTACCGATTGTGCACCACTGGTAGTCGCTAAGGAAATGGGGATTTTTGCAAAGTATGGTTTGGATGTAGACCTTTCAAAAGAAACTTCCTGGGCAAATGTGAGAGACAAACTGCTAAACGGAGAATTGCAAGGGGCACATTGTCTTTATTCTATGCCCTATTCGGTTTATACAGGCGTAGGTGGTAAAGCAGGGTCTGAAATGATGATTGCCATGATGTTGAACAATAACGGGCAGGCAATTACTTTATCAAAAGAGTTTTGCGGTTTAGTTGGTTTCAAAGAATTTAAGAAGGTCCCCGCTGCTGTTGCTGAAGTTCAGCAAAGAAAGAAAGATGTGACTTTTGCCATGACCTTTCCCGGAGGTACACATGATCTGTGGTTACGTTATTGGTTAGCTGCAACAGGAGTTCAGCAGAAAAGCGTTGGAATTATCACGATCCCACCTCCCCAGATGGTAGCAAACATGAGGGTAGACAATATGGAAGGGTTCTGTGTTGGAGAGCCATGGGGCGGAGTTGCTGCCTCACAAAATATTGGCTTTACTCATGTAAGTACCCAGGACATCTGGAAACATCATCCTGAAAAAGCATTGGTTGCCAACAAGTCTTTTGCAACCGTCAGAAGAGGAGAGTTGAAATTGGTGATGAAAGCTATCATGGAAGCTTGCCAGTGGCTTGATGCACCAGGTAACAGGAAAAAGGCAGCAGCCTGGTTAACCAAACCTTATTATGTAAATGCTCCTTTGGCTGTTATAGAAGCAAGATTAGCAGGATCTTACGACCTTGGCTGTGAGCTTGGGGCACAGAAATACAAAGATGATTACATGTTGTTTTACAATAATGGTTTGGTAAACATGCCAAGAAAATCGCATGGCATTTTTGCAATGGCAATGTATAAAAGGTTCAACTACGTGACCACTACACCTAAGTACAAAGAGATCACAGATAAACTGGTAATGAGCGATTTATACGCAGAAGTGGCAAAAGAAATGAATGTGCCGATGCCGGATGATGACAACAAGCCTTTCACGATCAAGCTTGATAATTACACATTCGATCCGGCAAACCCTGAAGCAAATTTAAGGCAATGCGCTAAATAGTACTTGGTACTTAGTATTAAGTATTTAGTCAAAATGGTTGGATCATTCTGAACTAAACAATGAGTTATCTGACCGTAAAGGTCAGATAACTATTAACTATTAACTATTAACTATTAACTATTAACTATTAACTATTAACTATTAACTATTAACTATTATGCGCTCTCAAGCTTACAAATTACTGGTTCTGGACGATTCATTTTTGATGCAGACTGTCAGAAATGCGTTCTATTTTGTCTGTGGAATGTGTGCCCTTTTCCTGCTTTGGAGTTGGGTGAGCCACGCAACTTTAAACGAAATTCCCGGAGTGGCCAAGACCTGGGAAGTTTTTAAGGCCTTATATGCTGATGCATTTTATTTCAATCCTGAAAATGCTGCAGATGAAGGAATAGGCTGGAAATTATGGGATTCTATACAGCGGGTTTTACTGGGTTTTACTTTGGGAACAATAGTAGCCGTACCTCTTGGAATGATCATGGGATCAAATAAGATGCTTATGAACATCTTAAACCCTGTTGTACAGATCCTACGTCCTGTTTCACCATTGGTTTGGTTTATCCTAGGACAGATCGCATTAAAATCTTCACCGGGTGCTTTGATATTTATGATCTTTATTACCAGCCTCTGGCCAACGCTTATCAATACCAGTTTTGGTGTGGCAAGTATTCCTGATGACCATAAAAACGTTGGAAAGGCCTTCGGATTTTCTACATGGAAATATGTGACCAAAATCGCGATTCCTTTTGCTATGCCTCATATTATCACGGGTTTACGTTTGAGTATCGGGATTGCCTGGATGGTGATTTTTGCGGGTGAAATGTTGTCAGGAGATTCAGGAATCGGGTCGTTTGCATGGGAAAGTTATAACGGTGGAAATTATGAAAACATTCTTTCTGCCTTGTTGATCATAGGCTTCGTGGGGGTTATGTTAGATAAAGGTTTCAGTGCCTTGCAACAATCTTTTGCTTACGACAAGAAATAATCTTTAAATATTTAAGAATATGGAAACTAAGGTTTTAAATAATGCCACAGTGGATATGCAAAATGTAGATATTAAACCAAGCATCATCATAGATAATGTTTCAGTTACATTTGATACTGCCAAAGGAGAATACACAGCAATAAAGAATATATCCCTCAATATTAAAAAAGGTGAAATTGTATCGCTCATCGGACATTCAGGTTGCGGAAAGTCAACATTGATGAACACCATATCCGGAATGGTGATTCCAACCAGTGGTTCTGTTGTTGCAAACGGAAATGTTGTGAAGGGTCCTGGTCCTGACAGAGGCATAGTATTTCAAAATTATTCCCTGCTTCCATGGTTAAGCGTTTATCAGAATATATTTCAGGCAGTTGACTCTGTTATGAAAGGCAAATCGAAAGAAGAAAAGAAAGAACTGGTATTAAAAAACCTTGAAATGGTGAACCTGATGGCTCACAAGGACAAAAACCCAAATCAACTTTCCGGTGGAATGAAACAAAGGGTCGCAATTGCCCGTGCGTTTGCCATTAATCCAAGTATCTTACTTCTGGATGAGCCTTTTGGAGCTTTGGATGCACTGACCAAAAGTTCTATGCATGTGGAATTGTTGAAGTTATGGAACCTTGATAATCGCAACAAAACAATTGTGATGGTAACGCATGACATTGATGAGGCAATATTCTTGTCAGATAGGGTAGTGGTAATGAACAACGGACCAGCTGCCACTATCAAAGAAATAGTAGATGTAAAAATTGTCCGCCCAAGGAATAAAAAAGACATCACACACGATCCTTTGTACATTGAAACAAAAGAAAGACTGACAGGCTTACTTTTTGATAAATTTTCAATAAACGACTAGACCAAGGTTTATTTTGAATTTGAAAAAGACCAGCATTATTGTTGGTCTTTTTTTTGACGTTTAAGTTCTTTATTTGATCATTGCATACGGTTTGGTCTTACCCGGTAAATTAAATGAAATTAACCTTTTTAGGTGCATCAAGGCAGGTTACCGGAAGCATGTATTTGCTGGAACTGGAATCTGGTTATAAGATTATTGTGGATTGCGGCGTCAGTATGGAAAGGCAGGAAAGAGGTCAGAAGGCCAATAAGCCTTTTTCTTTTATAGAGCCCAAAGAAATTAATGTTGTCTTGCTCACCCATGCCCATATTGATCATTCTGGTAATATTCCCAACCTGTATGGCTATGGTTATGAAGGTCAGGTGGTTTGCACAACTGCCACCTATCATCTGGCTAAACTTCTTCTTCACGATTCTGCTCTTCTGAATGAAAAGAAGAGAAAGAGGATCTATGATATTAAAAATAAAGAACCTATTAAAGGAGCACGGTTAAGTACAGAAGGCCTTTATGGAACAAGGCTCGCAGATGAGGCCTCTGGTCATTTCTTCAATATTTCTTTTAACCAGCCTTTTAAACTGACAGAAGGGGTTTCAGTGATTTTCTTCCCGACAGGACATCTGCTAGGTGCAGCCAATATTTTAATCACGGTAAACGAGGAAGGGCAAACAAAAACCATCTTGTTTTCAGGAGACGTAGGAAGAAAAAATTACCCGCTTTTACCGGACCCATATCCTCTTCCCCAGGTGGATTTTATGTTGTGCGAAACTACTTATGCAGGCCGCTACCATAAAAACGACAAAGTACCTCCGGAAGATATCATTGAAGATGTTATCAAAAGAACCTGCGTTGATATTCCCGGAAGAGTGATCATTCCGGCATTTAGTGCAGGAAGAACTCAAACCATTCTTTACCTCATCAACAAGTTAAGCTCAGAAGGCAGGTTGCCGGCTATCAAGGTTTTTGTAGATAGTCCGCTGGCAATTGAAAGCACTAAAACCTACCAGAAATTCCCAAAGTTGTTAAACAAAGAAGCAAAGGAATTTTTAGATGAAAACGAGGAATTATTTGATTTTGACAACCTTGTTTATGTGAAGGATGGCAAGCAAAGCAGGCAGTTAGATAATTATCATGAACCATGTGTCATCATTTCAGCAGCGGGGATGATGGAAGGTGGAAGGATCCAGCAGCATATCCGGAACAACATCAGCAATTCATATTGCACCATTTTTATTGTGGGATATAATGCTGAAGGAACATTAGGGAGACAACTGATGGACAAAGCGTCCGTCATTTCAATGAATGGAAAAAGCTTCCCTGTGGAATGCAATATTGAAGTGACGGATGCCTTCAGCGGGCATGCAGGCCATGGCGAATTAATGGACTTTGTTTGTCAGCAAGACCCCAAAAGGCTCAAAAAATTATTTCTCATACATGGCGAAGAACCTAATATGCTGGTGTTCAAAACAGAACTTGAGGAAAAAGGCTATACAGGAGTAGAAATCCCTTATTTTGGAGAAACCTTTCAGTTATAAAGCTGACTAAAGCAGAACAGAGATCCCAAAAACCACAGTTGTAAGAAGGCTTAATAAAGCCAGTTGCTTTAAAAATGGATCCAGATCTCTGTGTACTTCTGTTTTGTTTACTTTCATTAAGTGAATAGTAAAAACTGGGACAAGTGCCAAAGGCATAAATTGCCAGCTTTTTTTATAAGTCAGGAAGAGATAAATAAAAAGAGAAAACAAAGCCAATATTACCAATGAGTTCTGGTAAACCTTTCCGGTTTTAAATCCTATAATAACAGGTATACTTCTTTTGCCGGATGCACTGTCATTGTCAATGTCCCTTAAGTTATTCAGATTTAGTACTCCTGTTGCCAGTAAGCCGCAGGAAATTGCAGGAAGCACATTTAATAAATTGAAATGTTTGGCCATCAGGTAATGCGTTCCTAAAACCCCAACCAAACCAAAAAACAGGAAGACTGAAATATCTCCCAATCCTTTATAACCGTATGCATTTTTGCCAACGGTATAGGTGATCGCAGCGAGAATGCACAATAGACCTAGTCCCAGAAAAAAGAAAAGGATTTTCAAATCTGAAAAAGCTCCTGAAAAATATAAAAGCAAAATACCGCTTACTAAAGCCAGGAAGCTGCAGATCATGATGGCTGTTTTCATTTGACCGGGTAAAATCAAACCTGCCTGAACGGTTCGGGCCGGACCTACTCTTTTGTCATTGTCAGTTCCTTTTACAAAATCGCCGTAATCATTTGCCAGGTTAGAGAGTACCTGCAAAAACAAGGTTGTAAGCAGCGTAAAAATGAAAATGGATAACACAAAAGAACCTTCCCTTGCTGCAAGGAAGGCTCCCATGATGATGCTCGAAAAAGCCAGAGGCAGGGTCCGTAACCTGAAGGCCTCCAGCCATGCTTTCATATTTGTCAAATCTGATCGGTAATTTCTTTGCTTAATGGTTTAGTGCCGGAACCATAATATTTTATCAGTTCTCCTTTTTCGTTCACTAAATATTTATTGAAGTTCCAGGCTGGTGCTTTGTCGTTCCAGCCATTCATGTCTTTGGTCGACAACCACTTATACAAAGGATGTTGTCCGCTGCCTTTCACGTCAATTTTTTCCATCATAGTAAAAGTAACACCATAATTCTTTTTACAAAAAGCTGCAATTTCTTCACTGTCTTTTTGTTCCTGGAAGAAGCTATTTGAAGGAAATCCAAGTACCACAAGTTTATCTTTGTATTGTTCTGAAAGTTTTTGAAGCTCTTCGTATTGTGGGGTATAACCACATTGAGATGCTACATTCACCAGCAATACTTTTTTACCTTTCAGGGTACTGAAATCAAACTCTTTGCCATCCAGCGTTTTCATTTTGAAATCGTAAAAGGATGTTTTCTTGGCTGAAACCATAGAAAGCATTATACAGGACAAGGCAATAAAAATACAATGTTTCATAATGATATATTTTGTTCGAAATATAACTGATAATGGATTTGATTGTTAGCTAGATTATGAAAATTAGTAAAACATCATTAATCTGGCATAATCGGTTTTGTATCAAATAGCTTGATTGGTGACTTTTAAAATAGCAGATTTCTTTTCGGGAAATCCTTTGCTGCCCTCCCGAAATACTTGTGGGAATCTATGCAGATTGCTACGCCTACAGACATAGCCATCTACATAAATGGCCTCACTTGTTGTTTTCGATGTAGCCAAAGAACTGAACTTCCTGTTGAATGGTGATGGCCATTTTTGCTGAATGTTTTTGTCTCGGGTTCCATTGTCATTAATTTTTAGCAATAAAGCTGCCACCTTTCACAATGGATCCGCTAGCAAAAGACTCCACTTGTGTAAATCCATCAAGTCCAAGTATTTGATAATTATCGTAACTGTCATATTCGTGACATTTTCGTGATACTTATACGGCTACTTTACAAAGAATTTGTAAGGAAAATGAAGAATGTACTCATTGTAGAAGACGACGAAAATATACTGGAGCTGCTGGAAATCCATCTAAAGGATATGGGCTGCCGGGTGGATATTTCAAAAGATGGGACTGAAGTAATGCAAATGGTAAAGGTATTGCCTTTTGACCTGATCGTGCTGGACCTTATGCTTCCCAAAGCAAATGGATTTGACCTCTGCAAGCAGATCCGGGAATCAGATCCTGTTATTCCCATTTTAATCCTTACTGCCAGAACAGAAGAAGCAGATAAGCTGGAAGGTTTCATGAATGGTGCGGATGATTATATAACCAAGCCATTTTCAATCAAAGAATTCCAGGCAAGAATAAATGCCATTTTCAGGAGGGATCGTTACCTGAAAGTTTCAGAAAACACTCAACAAGTCATTTCCGCAGGTGATTTGATCATTGAACCTGACAAAAGAAAAGTAGAATCCCGTGGAAATAAGCTCGACGTTACTCCAAGAGAGTTTGATCTCCTGATGTTGCTTGCCATGCATCCCGGACGAAGCTATTCAAGAGAAAGCTTGTTAAATCTGGTTTGGGGGTATGATTTTGATGGTTTTGAACATACTGTAAATTCTCATATAAACCGGCTAAGAGCAAAAATAGAACCCAACATCAACAAGCCAGTTTACATCCTTACTACCTGGGGCGTAGGATACCGCTTTTCGGATGAACTAATAAGGAACCAATATGCTGCTGTTTAACGGAGAGTTCTTTAAAAGTCTTTATTGGAAAATTACGGCCATGCTTTTCCTGCTCTTTGTTCTGGTTGGCTGTGTATATTTCTATCTGGCAGTTTACACTGCGCGTATATATTTTCAGGAGGCAAACCAAAGATTAAACTCTTCCATTGCCAAACACATTGCAACACATACAAAACCGTTTTTGAACGGGCAATTAAATAATACTGAAGTAGAAGCTCTGTTTTACAATACAATGCTGGTAAATCCGGCAATTGAAATTTACCTGCTTGATAAAGAAGGAACTATACTTTCTTTTTATGCTCCAAACAAAACAGTAAAGCTAAAACGGATCTCCCTTTTGCCCATAGAAGAGTTTATTAAAACCAATGGAAATACTTGCATAAAAGGAGAAGATCCAAAATCTCCTGGTAAACCTAACGTATTTTCCGCAGCACCGGTAACAGAAAACGGACTGGTGACGGGATTTATTTATGTGGTATTGTCGGGCGAAGAGTATAATTCAATTATAAGTCTGATGCTTGGAACCTTTCTTATGCGTTTGGGCGCCTTCTCCATGGTTCTCACTTTGGCGGGTGTTTTTGCCATAAGTCTCGGTATTATATGGATGCTTACACGTACCCAGCGCCATATTATTAATACTGTTAAAAGGTTTTCAAATGGAGACATGAACGCAAGGATCCATTTGAGCAACAGAGGGGAGTTTGCCAACCTGGTAGACACATTTAATCAAATGGCCGATACGGTTTCCGCTGATATCGACAATATGAAAAAGCTCGATAAGCTGAGGGTAGAATTAATAGCAAATGTATCACATGACCTTCGGACGCCACTTGCTGTTGTAAATGGTTATGTAGAAACATTGCAGCTCAAGTTCAATGAACTTACAGACGAGGAAAAATATCACTATATGAACGTCGCGCTTAAAAACCTGAACAAGCTCGGCAAGCTGGTAAGCGATTTATTTGAAGTGACTAAACTGGAAACAATGCAGATAGCACCGCAAAAAGAGCAGTTTTTTGTAGAAGAACTGGTAAGCGACGTTATAAGTAAATACAATCTTTTGTCCATTCAAAAAGACATTCTGATAAGCCATGAAATGACGGAGAACCTGCCGCTAGTATATGCCGATATCTCAATGATAGACCGGGTTCTGCAAAACCTGGTAGACAATGCCATCAAGTTTACACTTTCAAAAGGACGAATTCTTATTAAATTATTCAGAGAAAAAAGTAACGTGATGGTGAGCATTTCAGACACCGGAAGTGGTATGTCCGGTGAAGAACTTACTTATATATTTAATCGCTATCACCGGAAAAACAGGAAACACTTCAACTCCGAAGGCAGCGGGTTGGGACTGATTATAGTAAACAAAATTCTCGAAATGCATGGCACCAGCATTTCTATAGAAAGCGAAAAGGGAAAAGGCTCAGTATTCACTTTTGCCCTTGAAGTATTGCCATCCTAAATCAAATATCAAATTCTTTATCATTTTAATCCTTTGTCATGAAATCAAAAACCAGATCTATTGTATTCATTGCCGCAACTCTTATAGGAGCAACTGCCATTA